>NZ_JAUBTS010000090.1:0-19838 GCF_036705105.1 Microcoleus sp. B9-D4 | reverse complement strand
CAAAAATGCTTTATTGTTTAGCACTGATATTCACCTACCACCTGAGCAAATTCTTGAATATTATCAGGCTCGCTTCCAGATTGAATTTATTTTTCGTTATCCCAAGCAATTTACAGGATTGTCTGATTGTCAAGCTCGTCATTTACCACGGCTTGATTTTCATTTTAATGCCAGTCTAATTGCCTTAAACTTAGCTAAACATCAACTCTCTAGTTGTCATTCATCTGCCAAGTCGTTTGTGTTTTCTATGGCCTCTTATAAACGTCTGGAATTCAATAAGCATCTACTTTGTACCTTTATTGACAAGTTAGATTTAGACCCGGATTTGATTTTAAACCATCCTAATTTTCCTTCAGTCTTGTCTTATGGTACTTTGGCTGCTTAAAAACTGTCCGGAGTATTGAGCAAGACAAGAGTGAAAATAAGTTAGGAGTTGGGATTCAATCAACTCTCATCCAAATATTTCATTGTATCATAAAATTATTTGGCAAGAGGTCTGTTATATAAGTATTAAATTTTTACAGTCTCTACATTTTCTTAATATTCATTAAGAATCACAAAGAAGTCACCCCCCTCCTTGACAGTCATCTATCTAAAGTAATATAGTCTGTATGTCGAAGTGCGATTCGTTCTCTCAAAACACTACTCAGGACTTACGCAATGACGCTATATATAGCGCGTTAAGTATCTGGCGATCGCCTAATTCAGGCTGTTGGCGATCGCGTTTGAGTTCCTCAGCGATCTCTAACTCATTAGTACGCTACATATAGCGTAACTGCGTAAGTCCTGGTCAACAGACGTGACTGGAAAGTAGCTGTAAAAGACATCTAAATCGATGTCTCCCTTAGAGGGAAGGTGAGTAAATAGTAACTCATAACAAGCCTAAAACGCCGGACAACAGTACGGGGGGATGAGTCTAATGCGTACAGTGAACAAAAGTATGAACGGGTAGCTGCTCCCGTGAAAGGCGACCGCAAAACGTCCCAGTAGTCATCAAGGCGGTTAGAACTAAAGGAGTAAAAGACGCCTGTAAAAACCTTAATCAAGGAGATTTTAAAAGTGACTAAGCCAGCTTGTTTAGACCGAAATCCTGATGTTGAAGTGTTGGAATTGTACAAGCACCAATTCATCAAGTTTGGCAGATATTTAGACCATTTGGGAAAGAGAACCTAGAATGGTGGAAAATCTAGGAAACGATGGATATTATTCCCCTAAAAATGATAAAATAGGTTGTATCAGGCGATTCAAACTTAGTGTTCAACATACTACGTTTGATGAATTGCTTGTAGCGAGGGATGATGAAAAATTCTCCGAACGATATGACTTTGTGCAAGTGGAACCCCAAATCCCTGGTTTAAAGGCCGTATATACTTTTGTGGATTTTAGTCCTTTAGTTGCTCCCATGACTGGGAAGGAAACTTTAAGAAAAGTCAGAGGGTTTTCATACACTGAGGCATCCCCACCGCAAGTAAAACAGGCACTTGTGAACGTACAACATAATGCTTATAATGATGCGATAAAGTATTTGAATAGTGCATTTAATTTGATTGAAGAATCTCAAACAATGAATTTACCTAACTATGCTGAGCAATTGAGCCATAATCCTACAAGCGTTGCTGATTTCATAGCGACTCTTGAGAAAATACTAAAACAGGTACTTACTGACGTTGTGGTCGATCAGCAAGAAAAATGGGAATATCAGACCTATGAAAAAAATGCGGAGTTGCCTGATGTCGATTTGACTAGACTTCCTCGGGCTGTTAAGGGACTTCCACAATCTGAGGCTCTAGACCCAACAAGGGCTGGTATGTTTTTTAAGCGACTAAATGAGGTTCTTTATACTGAGCTTGGCATACAAGAACGTCTTGCCAAGTCAGGTGATATTTACCAAGCTGTACAAGGTGGATACATTGGTGAAACCCCATACATCAATGAAAATTGGCGTAAAGATAGAGAGTTTGCCCGTCACTTCTTGAACGGTCTTAATCCTATGACAATCAAGGTTGTAGGAGGTATTGAGGAAGTTCCAGAAAATATGCGCGACCTTAGTTATAAAGGAAAGTTTCTACGTGATTTGATCCTCGAAAAACGCCTATTAATAGTCGATCTTCCAGAACTGAAGAACGTTAAGCCGCACCAAGGTATGTATACATATCCTGCTACGGGGCTTATTGTGCAAGACTCTGAGGAAGGAGAGACCTTTGTGGACATGATAGGTATCCGACTAAATGAAGATCTTCCAGTCTACACTCCGCAGTCCCCAACAAACCGCTGGATGCTTGCGAAACTGCACATGAAGAGTGCAGACAACCAGGTGATGCAATTTATTTGGCATCTCGGATTCGGCCATATTGGTGTCGAACCTTTTGCCGTTGCTTTTCACAATTCTTTTCCACCTAGCGTAGATCACCCAATCAGGGACTTGCTTGCACCTCATTTCAAGGACACCATTGGTATCAACTATGTGGCACGGCACACCCTCGTTTCAAATGTGATGCCGTTTACAGACAGCACGTTTTCCACTGGAACGGCTCAAGGTTTGGAGATTATGCTCAACGCATGGCTCAAATGGGATTTTGAGAAATCAAGTTTTCCTCAGCAACTTTCGGAACGTGGATTTGACCGCGAGCAATCAGATGGCATTCAAGATTATTACTACCGTGAAGATGGCTTAAAGTTATGGGATATTTTTGGCGAGTACACAACCGACTTTGTCAATGCAGCATATCCTAATGACGATGATGTAGCCACTGACGCGATGATCAAGGGATGGGTTACAGAGATGAGAGACCCAAATAAGGCTGACATCCCCTCATTCCCTGAAAATATTTCCAGTAAAAAGCAATTAGCTTGGGTACTACAAAATATAATCTGGAAAACGAGTGCCGGACACGCCATATTAAACTTTGCTCAGTTTGACCATGGTGCTTATCTTCCTAATTACCCTATCGCAATGTTGGCACCAATGCCAGAGGGGGAAGATGAGATTTCTGATGAGTATGTGAAAGCTGCCTTGCCTCACACTATAAAGCGGATTTTATTCCAGCTTACCTCTGCTTATTTGCTCACGGATGATTCACGTTTTCGCCTTGCAGGCCCTTTAGCGATCGCCCCTTTGGAGAAGAGATTTCCAGAAGTACAGCATCGTGCAAATCTTCGCTTCACAGCACTTTCAAGGGATATAAAACTACGAAACATGAAGCTAAAGGATGCAGGTAAACTTGCCTACCCCTATTTAGACCCTGAAAATCTACCCCCCAGTATTGACATTTAGTCCTTTTTCAATACTTCGGACAGTTTTTAAGCAGCGAGAGTACCATAGGATAGGACTGACGGAAGGTTAGGGTGATTTAAAATTAAATTCCGGTCTAAATCTAACTTATCAATAAAGGTGTAAAGTATATGCCTATTGAATTCACGGCGTTTATAAGAGGTCATGGAAAACACGAATGGCTTGGGAGATGAATGACGATTATAAGCTTCATATTTGGCTAAATTTAAAGCAATTAGACTGGCGTTAAAATGAAAATCAAGGCATTGACCACTACGAGATTGACAATTGGATAAGCCCGTAAATTGTTTGGCATCACGAAAAATAAACTCAATCTGAAAACGAGCCTGATAATACTCAAGTATTTGCTCACCTGTCAGCTCGATATCAGTGCTGAATAATAAAATATTTTTGATTTTACCATTGGGTTGGAGTTCTGAAAGACAAGCTAAACGTATTTTGCATTTTAAAGAAACACTCCATACTACTAATGAGTAAAGCTTAACTCCCGGTTTAACTTCTTTGATGAAGGTTAAGTTTTTTAACTTATTACATTCTACTTTTCCATCGTATTTACGAGGTGCACCTATTTTATTTTTTTCACCTGTATAGAGGTACTTTAAGTTGGCATCTGAGCGTAATTTACTAATCAAATTTAAATTTGAATTTCGTACAGCATCCCAGAACTTAGCGCGGCAATAATAACCATCAGCTACCAATCCGAGCGTACAGATTCTGGCAATAAAGAACGGGTTTTTTTTAAATGTTGAGCCGAGGATTCAACTCTTGTTATCTCAGGCGTTGAGCATAGTCGTGCTTTTTTTTTAGTTGGTTTTTTTGATTTTCTTTTCCTTTGAGCAGTGAGGGGATTTTTGGGTAGTTCTGTGGGAGGACGCCAGGGTGTTTGTTGTACACTCACACTATAAGACAAATGAGTTTCGACTTCGACCACAGAAATTACAGAAATTTCTAATCCCTCTTCTGGTCTGCCAGCTACACCATTATAAAAGCTAGCTTTCCCTTCAGTTTTTTTGCCACTATGAGTCAATAAATGAACAATCGATTACAGCAATAATAGTTTGCTCAGAATCCAAGGCTTTATTGATAAAGTATTGATTAAATTCTGCAAAATCAAAGTTTTTCAAAAAATGCCGACGATAAGTTTTTTCACTCAACGAACTGTAACGGCTCAGATTGGTAAAGTTTACCTTGCCATAAACAAGCAATATGGTGGAAAACAAGGTGACCATAAACTTTTTTTGGGATTGACTAATCCCTGACATTTGTTGTAAAATTGATTCTAGAATATTCATCAGGCATTTTTTTAATTTCGTCTATTTTTTGAGCTTAATCTAAAAAGTGCCTTTTTTGGGAGTTTCGGTTAAAATTCCAGGGATTTTTTGTCTCTGTTCGGGGAGCGTCCCTGTTCCAAAACTGTCCGAAGTATTGCTTTTTTATTTTAGGAGATAGGCACAATGCCGTTTTCTTTTTCACAAGTAGAGGTTGATTATTTAGCTTCTGCCAAACGCCTCTCGCGTACCAGTAATAACTTAACCTTGTTATCGCCTGATGAATTTTGGTCAGTATTTGACGACTATTTAACACTTCAACAAGGTTTAAGTGATCCCCCAAATATTATCTTAGAAACGGGAGACAATCAGCCCACTAATGGCATAGGATAAACAATACGATTTGAGTACAAAGGCTCTCTTACCCGCGAAACATTAGTTGTTTACAACTCACAGAAACGAATTTGGAAAAGTAATATTCCTGAAGCAAATTATTTTTTTAGCTTCTATGAGCTTACCATCAGAGTTTATCCGATGAGTGATGGTATCCAAGGCTCAGAAGTAACGCTTAAACTTGACTTTGCTTTACAGGGACAAGAGGAAAAGGAGCGAACAAAGTTTCTGCAAATAATAGCCACCGCTCCTGAACGACGAGTTGAGGAATTTAACAACTTTATTCTTGAACGAGACGGTCTGCGTTGCTCCTTCGAGGTTGATGTATATTGTCCCGCCGAGCAATTATGGGCAATAATCGGCAATTGGGAAGATATATCTTGGGTACAACATGCTATAGATGTCAGAATGATTCCTGTATCGGGAAGACGAGTATTTTTTTCTCAGAATAAGATTATTGAAGAAAACTTAATCTCTGCCTATGATGCGGAAAAACTCCTAGTGTATGAAGTAACAAAAAGCGTAATGCCTGTCAGTCTCTATTGAGGGAAAATCACGCTTTCAGAGAGAAATTATCAATTGACCAAGGTACAGTATAATGTCTTTATTACTCAAAAAGGACAAAATCCTCAACAAGTAAAGGCAGAGATAGAACAGAGCGTCCAAGAGCGTTTCTCTTGGTTTCTGAATGAATTTGATACCAGATCGCTTTCTTAATGCCAACTGCAAACAAAATACCGAAATTGGCGAGGGCGCTATATAAACCGCCACTCAGCACGTAATCCCAAAGCCGATCGAACGATTCGCTCATAAATTGGGAACCTTGTGCAGACTGATGGAGAATTTGAGGAACTTAGTCTTGCACAGCCCCAAATAAAAGCGAACTTGTCAAAAAAAACTTTGGGATAACAGTTCCATCTTGAGTTCACCTAAAACGACACCCACACCCGAAAATTTATAAATGCCATGCCAATTGAAAAAGTACCTAATACTTCCTTGAATTACTACCTGATTGCCTTTGATAAGGATGGCAACGAACGCGATGAAACTGATGGGAAGAAACTGAGCGAACAAATCTTCTCAGCGCTAGCCAATGAGCCAATCACAGATGTATTCCTGATGAGCCACGGGTGGATGGGTGACATCCCCGCAGCGCGACAGCAGTACAACGACTGGATTGGCGCAATGGCTAAACAAACAGCCGATATTGAAAAAATCAAAGAGGTGCGATCGGGATTTCGTCCCTTAATGATCGGACTGCACTGGCCTAGCAAGCCTTGGGGCAATGAAGATTTGACAAGTTCGGTGTCTTTTGACGTGAACGACGCAGATCCCGTCGATCGCGTAGTCGATGAATATGCCGATCGCATTGCTAACACTGAAGCAGCACGGCAAGCCCTGCAAACAATTCTCAGGGCGGCGACGGAAGACAACACACTTGATAGCTTGCCACCAGAGGTACTCAACGCCTACCAAGTGTTGAACCAAGAGGCTGACTTGGGTAGCGAAGGTGAAGGTGCGGCACCGGGTTCGGATTGGGAAGGTTTCGATCCAGAAGCCATCTATGAAGCGAGTATAGATGAACCAGTAAGTTTCAGCACCGACAGCAGCTCTTTCTGGGATAAGGTTTTGAACCCCCTGCGGGTACTGTCTTATTGGAAAATGAAAGAACGCGCTCGCAAAATCGGTGAGAACAGTGGGTTCAACTTGTTAAAAACACTGCAAGAGAACGCTGCAGAAACGGTGCGATTCCACCTGATGGGTCACAGCTTCGGATGCGTTGTTGTCTCTTCCATCCTCAACGGTCCGCAAGGGAAGGGTACGTTAGTCCGCCCAGTGAATTCTCTGGCGTTGGTACAAGGCGCTGTATCGCTGTGGTCTTACTGTTCAAAGATTTCATACGAACGCGATCGCCCCGGTTACTTTAATACAATCATCGCTCAAGGTAAAGTCGCAGGTCCGATCGTTACAACTCACTCGCAGTTCGACTATGCAGTCGGCCGGATGTACCCCCTAGCTGGAAAGACTGCCTTTAGTGCTGTGGACTTTGCCCCCGGTCAATTGCCTAAATATGGCGGAATTGGCAGCTTTGGTCTAGGTGGAGATGACCTGGCTGCGGAAAACATAAATATGCTCCCCTGCGATGCCTCGTATCACTTTAAACCCGGCAAAATTTACAACCTCGAAAGCAGCAAGTTTATTTGTAATGCGGAGCTGGGAGGGCCCACCAGTGGTGCCCATTGCGACATTGCCAAGCCGGAAGTCGCTCATGCCGTGTGGTCAGCAGCTTATCCCAGTTAACCGCCAGAGTTAGACTCAATTTTTTTGCCTGCGAGAACGGATAGAAACTCAGAAAGCCCTTGTTAAAAAAGCTTGTGGGGTTTCTATCTGATTCACTCAAAACTCAAATTGTGATTATTCGCCCAACCAACCAGGAACCAAAAATATGAACGAAGAAGACTTGCTATTTTTCAATGGGATTAATGGCGCCAGCGGTGATTATTTGCTACCGCCATTGAGCGCCGAGCAAGTATCTAAGATTGCCCAAGGTGAAGAATTCGATCCAGACAATCTAGAAGATATTGAGCTAAAAAAGCGGCAAAAAGAAGAGCCTGACTTTGCTCCTATAGAGGGAGTAGACCCCAAAAACCTAGCACAAACAGGTTGGGGAGTAATCTTCGCTTACGATGCCGATCCGGCAATTCGAGAGGCGCTCAGCGAGCTATTAGACCATCGCAAAAAGCAAGCTACTCAACAGCACGAGCATTACTATCAGGAATACAAAGGTCCCCAAGGCTATCGTTACGACAAGGCAAAAAATCAGTATGAGTCAAAAAAGAATTTCTTGGCACGTCAGGGAGTATCTTCAGGTCCTGCCGATCCGGACAAAATGCCCTACTACCTGCTGATTGTTGGAGATCCAGTAACAATTCCCTATCGCTTTCAGTCCCAGCTCAGCGTTCAGTACGCAGTGGGTCGCATTTACTTTGATACGTTACAGGAATACGCGCAGTACGCTCACAGTGTAGTAGAAGCTGAAACTGGCAATTTATCCTTATCCCCAAGTGCTACCTTTTTCGGTGTGTGCAACCCAGGAGACGCTGCCACTAATCTCAGCACTCAAGACCTCATTCAGCCGTTATCTGAATGGGTTGTCGAGAAACATTCCGACTGGGATGTGAAAACGATTCTCAAAGAAGAAGCAACCAAAGCCCGCTTGGGGCAATTGCTAGGAGGCAGTGAAACACCTAGTTTGCTTTTCACTGCCAGTCATGGCATGGGCTTTCCCAATGGCGATCCGCGTCAGTTGCCCCACCAAGGCGCACTGCTGTGCCAAGACTGGCCCGGTCGCGAATGGGGACGAAAGCCGATCCCGGAAGATTTTTACTTTTCTGGGGACGATATTGGCGAACAAGCGCGGCTTTTAGGAATGATTGCTTTTCACTTTGCCTGCTATGGTGCTGGCTGTCCCCAAAAGGATGAATTCGACGGTCACTCTAAATTTCTTTCCGAACGACCCGATATTGCGCCGTATCCCTTTCTTGCCCGCTTGCCGCAGAAACTCCTGAGTCATGCCAAGGGAGGTGCCCTCGCTGTCATTGGTCATGTCGATCGAGCTTGGGGTTGTTCTTTCTCTAGTTCAGATATTCGCGGTTCAAGTGCCGAGAAACGGCAGATAGCAGTTTTTCAGAGTAGCGTTAAGCGTCTGCTGGAAGGGCATCCAGTAGGATCGGCAGTGGAGTATTTTGACGAGCGCTATGCCGAAATCTCCTCCGACCTCAGCTCTGAGCTAGAAGAGATTAAGTTTGGCGCGGTTCCCAATAATCAGAGTTTGGCTGGGATGTGGACGGCTAACAACGACGCCCGCAATTATGCGATTATAGGCGATCCAGCAGTGCGGCTAGTGGTCAGTAGTAGTAAAGATGCCAGTACCGAGCGCCCCACTATTGAACAACCTGTAGTTTTCACTTCTGCCCAATCGGGACAGGGTTCGGCTCAGGAAACTCCAGAGCAAGTTGTTGATGAAGCTGCTCTAAAGCAAGTTCAGACGCAACTTATTTCATCATTAGAGCAATTTGTCAATACCGTCCAAAAAGCTTCTGTTGACAGCGCCGAAAGCCTGCAAACGGCAACGTCAATAGCTACCAATCTGTTGAATGTGTTGAAGGCATTGAGTTAACTGGGCGATCGCACCTAAGTGAACGGCTGCCGGGACTTTTCCCGCGCAGCTTTCAGGTTGTTAGGGAGCGATCTAGGGCAGCGGACTTGCGTCCTCGTTTGGGTCTGACGCTTCCTTGGCGTTCTTCGCTAGGAACTAGCAGCCAAGTCTCAGTTTGCTTTATGTAGATTACTAGCAGCGCCGATACCATGACAAAGATGGCGATCGCTCTCACTGAGATTAGCACAGGCGTTCTTCAGATAGTCGCGCACCCAATATCGTATGTATGCTTAAACAAAAATGCGATTACTGCATAGGTTGGTTATTCCAAACATCTTTCTGACAAATGTCTTTAGCTTGTCTTGATACTTCTATTTCATTCTTATTTAAATTGAGGGTTGTAGGGTTATTCAATATTGGATGGTAGCGTAATCGGTTACAGGCAGCTTCCAGCAATACTTGCGAGTTACTAGGCAAAGTGGTCATCACTGAAGAAGTAATAAGACGGCTGTAAGCAATCATGCTCTTGCCACTAGGGCTGAACGCTAACAGTGAATTCTGCTCTGTATAGCTCTCTCTCCCAAACAAAGCATTAGAGAGGTCAAATTTGGTTATTAGATTGCCATGAATATCCCAAAGTCTCAACGTACTTGAACTTATACCCTCAGCAGCTACTCCTACACTACTAGCAGTAACAATCTTTTGTCCATCAGGGCTAATTGCGATATCACTCACCTCACCTTCATGTCGGAAAGAGTTACCAATACGGTTGCCTGTGAAGTCTCTTACTTGTATACCATTCTCTCGATCCACAAGCACAATTCTTCTACTATTAGAATTTAAAGCTCCTAACTTCACTTTTACTGCGACATCAAAAGGCTTTTCAAGAAGTTTTTCTTGCTGATCTCGTACTTCAACAAAGTTCCCCTGAGTTACAGTAGCAATTCTTTCTCCATCAGGGCTGTAAAAGTATAATTCTTTTTGGCTTCGAGTTTGGCTTTGATGTTGAAAATTAGTATCATTAATATCTTTCCATTCCACAGTATCTCTTTTATTTATCATCTCAATTTGGCTGCCATTAGACCGGAAAAACTTTAAAGTTTTCGGAAAATTTTCATAAATAGGAGAATTGCTACGATCTTGCAGAAGTCCAACCGTTTTAACAGGAACTAGTTTGAGACCGGGAAGCGCTTCTGCACTCCAAAGCCGGACAGTCCCATCAGATCCACCGCTCACAATCGTCTGTCCATCAGGCCTAAATGCTACAGCAGCAACGGAACCATCAAAGCCGGAATTACCCCTACAATCTTGCCCGACGAAATCATTTTTAATCTCATGACCAATCAAAGGTTGTTTTGTCAGTAATTTACCTTTTAAATCGTGCAACTGTATAGTACCGTCATCACCACTACTAACAATCGCTCCATTTTGGCTAACATCCATAGAATAAATTGAAAAATTATGAGCGGATATCGAATTACCAGTAGAATTACTTCCTTCATAAATTGGCCATATATGCAATTTTGAGTGCAGAGCAAAACTTCCCATTCTTTCACCGTTAACAAGAGTAGTTGAGTATTTATCGTAATCAAATTTTATAGTAGTTATACAGCCATAACCACTAGAATCTACTTCACCTTTATCCCCTGCAAGCAACTCTTTTGGAGCAGTGTTTTTTCCATCCAAGTTCCACAGTTGTATATTTTTACCTGCACCTCCAACAGCAATTGTCTTACCATCAGAACTAAAGGCTGTAGCATAGACTGCACTCTTACGAGTTCCTATAATTTTAGAAGTTTTATTCTTTAGATTCCATAGCTGGACTTTTCCATCCTGCCCACCAGTTACAAATACATACCTGTCTTGAGGGTTAAAAGCAACAGAAGTAACATTAGTTGAACGGTTGCTCGATATCCTGAATTTAACTTTATAGTCTCTCAGATCCCAGATTTTTAGAGTGCCATTCTTATTGAGGCTAGCCAGTATGTTTTTGTCTTTTGGATTAAAAACTACAGCGATCGCAGGAGCTTGATTATTAATAACTTTCTTGATAGTTCCGTCTAGCTTCCACAAGCGGATTTTGCCATCTTGTCCTGTACTAGCAATCATCTGACCGTCAAGACTGAAAGCCACAGAAGTAACAGCACCTTTATGTCCTCTGAAAACCTTTTGCTCTCTAGCGGCGTCCAAAGTACTGAATAAAGCTGATTCAGCGGGACCTAGAAACTGCCGATCAAATTCTGTAGAACTCTGTTTAGTGGTTGTGATTGCGAGAGTTAAAGCTTTTGTAGGTTCGGTAGACAGGATATTCTTAACCAAAGCTATATTTCTCTGTAGCTCTGTTATTTTGATTTGCCTTGTTGTTTGTCCCCACTGCCATAAAGCAAAGATAGCCAATCCAGCTAACCCCACAGCAGATATAGTTGCAATTCTATTTCGTGTCTGAGCAGCTTTTGTTGCCTTTTTTTCCTGGTATAACTCTCGCTGCCTTTGCTCTTCCTTCTCTCTTTCCTGGCGATCGCGCAACTCCACACAAGCCTTCACATAGTCAGCCTCAAGTGGGTTCAGGTGGACAAGTTTAGGTTCTTTCAATAGCTTTTCGGCATCTTCTAATCGCCCCCCCTTATGGGTGAGATAACTGTCTTTGTCTAGTTGCTCTTGGTGCTGCTGCCACTTCTCTGCTGCGTCATTGATGTCTTGTCGCAATAGCAAGTCATTGCGGTTCTCATTCAACCAGTTCTGCAACTTTGGCCAGTAGCTGATTAAAGCTTCATGAGCGACTTCCACCTCATCCTTCTCCGTAGCTTCGTTCCTACTGGTGACTACCAGTCGCGCCTTTTCACCAGCCAACTGCTGCACCAACTTCTTTGTCACTGCTAGGTCGCTACCTGCTGACACCAGATCTTCTAACTCCACTCGCCGTCCCGTGTTCTTTCCCTCAACGGCATTCACATCCATACGGGTTAAGCGCAAGAAGATATTCCGGACTTGCTCCCGCTCAGAAGCTGGCAAGCTATTGTAAAAATCATCAGCAGTCTTGGCTATTGCCTGCTCGACTCTACCAATGGCTTGGTACTCCTCATGACACAACCACACCCCATGTCGCCGCTTCCATAGCTCCTGTAAAGCATATTGCAGCAGTGGCATCGCCCCTGCCTCTTTTTTTACATCATTTAAAATTGAATCGCTCAAACCAGCTTCAAAGCGCAGCCCCGCTTTGTCTGCCTGCATCTTCATCGCTGTAATCAGTTCAGCAGGTTGCATCGGTCCAACCAATTTTTGTCGGGTTTCAATCCGCTTACTCAACTCTGGGTAAAAGGTACACTCTGCCAAAAAGTCCACCCGCATCGTCACGACGACTTTCCTATGGGAGGCAAGGTTTAACAATCTGGTGATGAATTCTTGCCGATTGTCTTTATTCTCACAAAGGGTAAAAAGTTCCTCAAATTGGTCTACCACCAGTACCGAAGGCTGTTCGGATACATTTAACAGTATTTCTTCTAATTGTTTGAGCGGCTCGTTGCTCGGTGTGATGCGATTGCACTGTAGGCTTGGCTCCTGCTCTTTAAGCTTAGGAATCAGTCCAGCTAGCACTACCGATGACTTGCCACTGCCCGATATACCGCTGACAGCTAAGAAGTTATCGCTCTCCAGTTTTTGCTTTAACTCTTTAATCAGCTCATCGCGCCCAAAGAAGAACTTGTGGTATTTTTCGTCGCGGAAGGAAGATAGCCCAGGGAAGGGGCACTCAGCCTGATATGGTGGTGGTTTCTTATCCAAAGCTGCCAGAGCATCGAAGCTGAGCTCGAGTATTTGGACACAGAGGTTGTTGAGTTCCTTTAAAGCCTGATGACGCTCCTCACGGGCTGCCTGTGAATCTGCTCCCCGTGTATTGTTCAGTTTCTCTACCTGCGTTTCAAACCTCTGCTGAAGTACAGGTGCTCGCTCGTCGAGCAGTTCCCGCAGTTTCCTGATGCCATTGCCGATTTCCTCGTCGGTTAGTTCGCGATTTTCCAGGCTATCGCTAAATAAGGGACGTCCACCCAAGCGACTGAATAGGGCTGGAACTGTAATATCGTGGCGGTTTCCCAGTCCGGCTGTTGCCTCTTGCAGGGCCGTGTCTACCTCTCCTGACTCTCTGAGTCGTCGGTAAAAGCTCTGTCCTAGAGCCAAGCCCGTCTCTACGCTCACCTTGCGGGTCATCGCTATGACGGCGGGCATTCCCAATTCTCGTACCAATCGCTGAGCTAATCCGCCTAATGCCCCTTCTGCTCTGGGGTCGGCACTCTCGCAAGTGCAGAGGAAGGCAAAGTGAGGCAAGCCCCTCCGACCGCCTATGTTTCTCAGCTCGTCCAGCAATTCTGTCCCAGTCACTGGCAGGACTTGATTGTCGGCTTGCGCCCAATACAGAACGGTCTCTCCGTTATCTATTAGCTTGCCGTGGCAGACAAAGTGCAACAAGGTGTATGGGTTCTTGGCGTTAGTCAGTTGCTTAGATAGTTCTTGTAGCGTTGGTGGGCCGATCGCACCTGCAACATTATTTGCCAAAATCTCAGAATGAATTTCCCCCAGCGCTTCTTTCACCCGCGATACAACAGCTTCCACATCAAAAGGTGCTAATTGAAACTTGCCGATATTGGCGGGACTTGCTACCAGCACCAGTGCCCGCAAATCCCGCCGCCCAATCGGGGGAAAGCGGCGATCTATCGGGCTGGGGATGTAGCGAGAAAAAGGTACGCGCTGGTCACGGGCTAAAAGCTGCCAACTGTCGTCACTATCAATAGGGGCGCACAGCCTTTCCCAATGCAATCTTCTAACTTCGTCGTCGTCAGCCACTTCAATAGAAAGCAAAATTCTTAAGGGGCAGTCTTGACTACTCTTAGACAGGGCACGGACAAAGGTATCACGCACATTTTCTCTAAAGAGGGCTTTGCCCAGTATGATGCCGTATGCCTTCTCGTTTTCTTGCTCTTGTGTCAGCTTGGTAAAGTCATCCTTGCTGAGCTGGAGAATTCCGCTGGAATGGGTGGTTAGCTCATCCAGTGGCTTGCATCTTAAAACAATGGGCCAGCTATAATCGCCTGACTTGCTCTGGATGGTAATCTCGAACTCAAAGGCTTTCATGGGTTATGTCCTCCCATTATTTTTTGCTCTTCAGTAGATGTTGAACCGCAAATATTCTGTTGTTATTCAGAGACTGTTTATACAGTAAAAGCTGATATATCAGGAGTATGGGGAGTGACCAAAGATGCCATGAAGACGGGATGCCGAAATTTCTTCTGACCTGAATGTGGAATTAGAAGAGATCAAGTTTGGCACGCCTCCCAATAATCTGATTTTAGCTGGTATGTGGACGGCTAACAACAACCCCCGCAACTATGCGATTATTGGCGATCCAGCAGTGCGGCTAGTTGTTAGTAGCAGTAAAGATGCGAGTGCCGATCGCCCTACGATGGAACCTGTGCAGTTGCCTGCTGGCCTGGGACAAAAGCCCGCAGAAAGCAGCGCGGACTCAGTGGCTGGTGAAATTGACCTCAAGCAGGCTCAGACACAGTTGATAGCATCACTAGAGCAATTTGTCAATACTGCGCCAAAGACTTTAGTTGACAGCGCCGAAACCCTGCAAACCGCAACGTCAATAGCCACCACTCTGTTGAATGTGTTGAAGGCATTGAGTTAACGGGGCGAACACCTAAGTGAACGGCTGCCGGGAGTTTTCCCGCGCAGCTTTCAGGTTGTTAGGGAGCGTGGAACAGCAGACTGCCGTCCTCGTTTTGGTTCGCATAGTGCTACTTGGGTAGACAAAGCTGAGTCTAAAATATGGAGTATGAGAGTGATTTATCATCTATGTACAATCTAGCCACGAATTCTGAAGGTACCAGCACCGCGATCGGCAGAACTTTTGCTGTTTCAAAGGTATCTCCCACAACCACCCCCTTGCCTGAAATTCCTTACTATGAAGCAGTTGCAGAGTTTTTAGGTAGACCGATCGAGGCTTGTTCTCGATATCGCGGGCAGTTGGTGGAGAGTGTTGATTCGTTTCATCCACTCATTGGCGCACTACATACAGCTTTTGCCTTTCATCATCCAATTTGCCTTTCCCCTGACATAATTTGGCTAACCCTAACACAGGGACTAGCACAGCACGTTAACATGAATGCCGAAGAACTGCGTCATCACTTTGTACAGCATTCGGGAAAGTTGAAGATTAAGGTTAGCCGTGATGACTTTGTGAAGGGTTCGGCTGACAACCCCTGGGCAGAAGTGTTCGGGGAATTTTCCGAACAAATTCACCAACATATTGGCAAGGCACACGAGTTAATTGTGGCTAACTTCTCAACCACAGGCCCTATTGAACGTGCTGCCTCGGAAGTCGTATTGCTAGATGCAATGCAGTCTTACTTTGAGTACGAGGTACGCACAATGTGCGGTATACCTAGGATTAGGTTGGAGGGAACGGTAGAGGATTGGCGTTCTATTGCACAGAGGGTGGAAGAGTTTGCTCGCTTTGGTTTGGAGTGGTGGGTTGAGCCGCTACGACCGATTCTAAAGGAATTTGTAGCCGCCGCTGAAGGCAGTGTGAATACCGAGTTTTGGGACTCCATTTACAAGTACCAAGGACCTGAGGGAAGTGGCTCGCCCTATATTACTGGATGGGTGGCTAAACTATTCCCCTACATTATGAATCATAAACCGAAGTGGCAACAAATGTTTGAAGGCAAGAGTCCTGAGCCACCATATCTACGCAATCCCTGGTTAAATTCTGAGCTGTCACCAGCTATAGAAGCACGGGGTGTTTTTCCCAACCTGCCGTCTAAGGCTCCATTCAAGTGGAATTACTTCGGGAATGTCTACGAAATGGACTTTGTTGCTGGATTAATTGGTGTCAGTCAAGAACCAGAATCTCTGTGCCTGCGACCAGAAATTGGCTGGGTAGTAATGGAAGCAGATAGGGAGGCATTCCCGACGAAGTGAATAAAGTATTTGTAGGGTGTGTCTCCACGCACCCTACAAATGCTGCTACAGGTGAGCGGAAATAAGCCAACCATTTGAAATACCCACAACCCTTACGGAACCAGCTATTGTTATTCTAGAGATGTCTATTGTTATAGAGCGATCGCCACAGAGGACTTGCGTCCTCGTTTCGGTCTGACGCTTCCTACTTTTTTGGTAAATTACTAGCAGTGCCAATACCATCACAAACGTGACGTTCTTCAGGCATAACTTCGGAATCAGGATTATTGAGATAGTCACGTACCCAAGTGCAACCCCGCACCATCAGCTCATCTAATCCATCAACCCGCCATAACTTAACCGTTCCATCTTCGCCACTCGTAGCTAGAAGCTTGCCATTGAGACTAAAACCGACGCTCTTGACCTCACCTTTATGACCTTTGAATACAGCTACCTCTTGACCGGCTACATCCCACAGACGAGCAGTTGAGTCAGCTCCGGCAGTTGCTAGCAGCTTACCATCCTCACTCCAACGGAGTTTCAGAACCGGGCCTATATGACCTTTTAATTCATTTAATTTATGACCGGACAAATCCCACAAGCGGACAGTGCGATCGTTACTACCGGTAGCCAATTTTTGACCGTCATTACTCCAAATGACGCTGTTGATCCAGTCTCGATGCGCGGGGAATTCTCTTAGCTTCTGACCCGATAAATTCCACAAACGTACCATGCCATCCGCTCCTGCGGTAGCTAAAAGTTTGCCATTCGGGCTAAAACTGACACTCAGGACGGCACCTTCATGACCTTTTAATTCTCTCAGTTGCTTACCATACAAATCCCACAAGCGAGCAGTGCCATCCTTTCCTGATGTAGCTAAAAATTTACCATCCGGGCTAAAGTTCAGACCCAAAACTCCACCTTTATGACCCTTGAATTCTCTCCGTTGCTTACCAAATAAACTCCACAAGCGAGCGGTGCCATCCTCTCCTGATGTAGCTAAATGTTTGCCATTTGGGCTAAAACTTACCTTCCAAATTATACCTTTATGACCTTTAAATTCTCCCAGATTCTCGCCTGATAAATAATCCCACAGGCGGACATTACCATCAGCTCCAGCAGTCGCTAGGATCTCACCATCAGAGCTAAAACTGACACTCCACACTTCTCCTTTGTGCGCTTTAAAATCAGTTAGCGGCGGGCGATATTGCTGCAAATTCCACAAGCGTACAGTGCTGTCGTATCCCGCAGTTGCCAAAAGCTTGCCATTTGGGCTGAAAATAACACTCCTAACTGAGTCTGAATGCCCTTTAAATTCCTTCAATAGTTTTCCATTCAAATCCCAGAAACGAACAAACCCGTCCTTTGAACCAGTGGCAAGGTTCTGACCATCTGGACTAAAACTGACGCTAAACACCCAGTCTTTATGTCCTGAAAATTCTCTCAACTCTTTTCCTTTCAAATCCCACAGCTTGACAGTGCTGTCCATAGAGGCAGTGGCAAGTTTTTGACCATTGGGACTAAAACTAACACTAAACACCGTATCTTTATGCCCTTTAAATTCGCTTAAAAGTTTGCCGTTCAAATCCCACAACTTGGCGGTGCCGTCCTCAGAACCTGTAGCGAGAGTCTTACCATCTGGGCTAAAACTGATGCCCCACACTTTTTTATTCCTACTGGTATTATGGGCAGGAAATTCTTTTAATAATTTGCCCTCCCAACTCCATAAGCGAACCATGCCATCCCCAGAACCAGTGGCGATAGTCTTACCATTAGGGCTGAAAGTGATATTAAATACCCCCTCCTTCTGCTTAGGAAATTCCCTGATTAGGTTTCCTTTCAAATCCCACAATTTTGTAGTCCCATCCTCACCACCAGTCGCCAGTAGCCGACCATCCGGGCTAAAGTAGATATTTCTAACACGCTCTTTACTCACTCCAAATTTAATTAGTTCTTTGCCATGTAAATCTGACAAACGAACTGTGCCATCAACTCCTGTACTCGCCAGTAGCTGTCCATCAGGGCTAAAACTGACATCCGTAACTGAGCGTTTATGCCCTTCTAGGCGATTGATTTCTCTGATTTCAGAAGTTACTTTGTGCAGCTTGCCCATAACTTCGTTTATTAAAATTGTGTTTGATATCCACAGTTGCTTAACTTCTTTTCCAGCTTGTAAAGTTCCTATCAATGCCTCTAATTGATCCACTTCCAACTTAGCTTCTGAGGAAGTGCTTAACGCCTGAATTCGCTCAACTTGTGCTTGCCGCCACTGATATCCAGCAAAGATGGAAAATCCAGCAAAGACAAAAGCTGAGCTGACAGCGGCGAAAAGCAGGCGATGTCTGCGTTGTTTTTCTTGCCTGCGGATGCGATCGCGCAACTCCAAACAAGCCAAGACATATTCAGCTTCTTCTTGGTTGAGATGCACAAATTTCGGCTGTTTCAACAGCACTTGTGCATCTTCTAATCTTCCCCCCTGATGGATTAAATAGCTCTTTTGGTCTGGTTGTTCCTTATGCTGGTGCCAATCTTGTGCTGCCTGATTTATGTTTTCTCGCAGTTGCAAGTCGTTGCGGTTCTGATTCAACCATTCCTGCAACGTTGGCCAATAGCGGATTAAAGCTTCATGGGCGACTTCTACTTCTTCCTTCCCAGTAGTTTCGTTCCGACTGGTGACGACTAGCCGTACCCCTTCACCAGCTAGCTGCTGTACCAACTTCTTAGTGTCTGCCAGATTGCTCGCACTGGACACGAGATCCTCTAATTCCACTCGCTGGCGAGTGTCCCGTCGCTTCTCTCCCTGTATGGCATTCTTATCCAGGCGAGTTAAGCGCAAGAAAATATTCTGGATTTGCTCTTGTTTCTTAGCTGGTAGGCTATTGTAAAAATCATCAGCAGTTTTAGCGATCGCCTGCTGGACTTTACCAATCGCTTGGTACTCCTCATCGCACAGCCAGCGTCCCCGCCGTCGCTTCCACAACTCCTGCAACGCATATTGCAGCAGTGGCATTGCCCCTGGTTCTCCTTGCACATCATTGAGAATCGAGTGGCTCAAGCCAGCTTCAAAGCGCAACCCTCCCTTATCTGCCTGCATCTTCATCGCTGTAATCAGTTCCGCAGGTTCCATCGGTCCAACCAATTTTTGTCTGGTTTCAATCCGCTTTCTCAGTGGGGGGTAGAAGGTACACTCTCCTAAAAAGTCCGCCCGCATCGTTATGACAACTTTTCGGCGTTCGGCAAGGTGAAACAACTTGTCGATAAATTCTTGCCGATTGGCTTTATCCTCGCAGAGGGTGAACAGTTCCTCAAATTGGTCTACCACCAGTACCGAATGCTGTTCCGATACCTTTAACAGTATTTCTAATTGTTTCAGCGGCTCGTTGCTCGGTGTGATGCGAACCGACTGGAGGCTTGGCTGCTGCTCTTTAAGCTTAGGAATCAGCCCAGCTAGTACCACCGATGACTTGCCGCTGCCGGAAGTGCCGATAACAGCTAAGAAATTATCCTTCGCCAGTTCCTCTTGTAAATCTCTAATCAGCTCATCGCGACCAAAAAAGAACTTGTGGTATTGTTCCTCAGCAAAGGAAGATAAACCGGGAAAAGGACACTCGGCCTTATATTTTGGTGGTTCTTTTCCCAAAGCGGAGAGAGCATCAAAGCTAATTTCCAGGACTTGATCGCACAGGTGATCGATCTCTACTATTGCCTGCTGGCGCTGTTCACGCGCTGTGCGTGACTCTGCTCCCCGCGTATCTTTCAGCGTCTTTACCTG
>NZ_JAUBTS010000089.1:0-19902 GCF_036705105.1 Microcoleus sp. B9-D4 | reverse complement strand
ACACTCGTAGCCTAAAGGCTACAACTGCGTTTCATCCCCGGCTTAAAAGACCGGGGTTCTCACGCGAGGCGCTATAGCAGAAGGAAGAAGGAAGAATCAATAAAATCAATCGTTTCAGCCATTAACAACGTCCTAACCGTCTTGGCGGTTGCTATATCAGGACGATGCTACCGGATTTGATATGGTTGAAAATTACCAAACTGACCACGAATTTCCAAGGTGGTACAAGCCCCCGGGTTTATCCGTGGAATCAATCCAACATCGAAAATCGAAAATCCTCAAGCCCCCGCATTTATCTCGCGCAAGTCAATCGAAAATCTAAAATCTAAAATCTAAAATCGAATGACGCACAGTAACGCTTTCGCAATTGCCAATTGCCAATTACAACTTACCCATTCCCTATGAACAATTAGCTTTGAGGGGAATCTCGATCGCCAATTCTGTACCCTGTCCGGGTGAAGAAGTGCATTTCAGCGACCCGTTGTGTCTGTCTGTAACAATTTGATAGCTAATTGACAAGCCCATCCCAGTGCCTTTACCCACAGGTTTAGTGGTAAAAAACGGGTCAAAAAGCCGAGTGCCGACAGTCTCCGGTATTCCCGGCCCGTTGTCAGCAATCCGAATGATTACTTTGCCCGCTGGCGATATTTCAGTGCGGATGCGGATGTTGCTGGGCTGTTCCCGCATTTCCTCAGCAGAACGGCGCTGATCCCGTTCTTCCAAAGCATCCAAAGCATTGCTCAAGATGTTCATAAATACTTGATTTAACTGTCCGGCATAACATTCTACTAAGGGCAGTTGAGCGTATTCTTTAATTACCTCAATTTCTGGATGATTGTGTTTAGCTTTGAGCCGGTGCTGCAAAATCATCAGGGTGCTATCTATGCCCTCGTGGATGTTGACGGCTTTCATTTCCGCTTCGTCCATGCGGGAAAATGTGCGGAGAGAAGCAACAATTTGTTGAATTCTGTCTGCACCGACTTTCATTGAAGAAAGCAACTTTGGCAGGTCTTCCATCAGAAAGTCGAGTTCAATATTGTCTACTTCTTCTTGGATTTCCTGGACTGGATCGGGATAGTGGTTTTGGTAAAGTTCGATCAGGTGTAGCAAGTCTTGGGTATAGTCGTTGGCGTGGGTGAGGTTGCCGTAAATAAAGTTAACTGGGTTGTTGATTTCGTGGGCGACTCCTGCCACAAGTTGACCGAGACTTGACATTTTTTCATTTTGAATTAACTGCGATTGAGTGCTGGTTAATTTCTGCAAGGTTTGTTCTAATTCGAGAGCTTTATTGCGAGTTTGGGCGTAAAGATCGGCTTGGTTGAGAGCGATCGCCAATTGAACTGTAACCGCTTGCAATAATTCTACTTCGCCCTCACTCCAGGGTCGCACAGCAGCGGAGTGGGCGCAGGTAACAACGCTCACTACTCCCGAAAGTGCCTGCATCGGAATTGCTAAAACAGATTGGTAGCCTAGAGAGTTAAGAGACCTTCTCCAAACAGGGTCTGCGAGCGCTCCGACATCATCGATTTGCAGCGTTTCTAGACGCAACATCTGTTCTCCTATAGTGCCGAAGTCAGAAGCTTTATAGCAACCTATTAAATCGGGAAGTTCTCTTCTGCGAGATTCTTGAATAATTTCCCAAAAAGCTTCTTCTTGTTCGCTGCGGTACCAGGAAAAATAGCACCGATCGATCTGCATGAAAGCCCGAATTTCTTGGACTGCGACAGCAATAATGCTGTCGAAATCGAGGGAATTGCGGATTTGAGTAGTGAGGTTGTTGAGCAATTTTTCTCGATCGGCCTGCTGTCTGAGTCGGGCTTCCGATCGCCTCAAGGCAATTTCTCCCCGCTTGCGATCGGTAATGTCTTCGGTGACAGCTAATAGATATTGCGGTTTGCCATCAGCATCGAGTATTGCTGTTTTCTTGGTATGAAATATCCGCGTTTCTCCTTGGCTCGTTTCAATGTCTTCTTCGGCGATTTCTACAATTTGCCCGCTATTGAGCACTTCCCGGTCTTTGGTGGTGAAAAAATCAGCTTGTTCTGTTGGGAAAAAGTCGTAATCATTTTTGCCGATTACTTCTGCTGCACTGAAACCGAGTAACTGTTCAGCTACTGGGTTCCACAGTACAAACCGCAGTTCTTGGGCATCCTTGGCAACCACTCCTACGGGTATGGTTTTGAGTACGGACTCCATAAACTGTTGGGCGTGTTGGAGTTCTGCTTCTGCCTGTTTGCGATCGCTAATATCTCGGACGTTGGCAATGACGGTGAGATTGCCGTTGAGATTAATTCTCGACAGGGCAACTTCTGCATCAAAAGTTGAACCGTCGTTGGGACGCCTCGCTTTCCATTCCACGCGGGGTGTTTCGCCTGCTAATACTCTTTCCCAAAGTTCTCCCATTTGTTCAATGGGATTGTCGGCGCTTGAATAGTCGTTTTTAATTGATAATTTTTTTGCTTGTTCGGGGCTAACTCCGTACATTTCTAACATTCGATTATTGACATCGAGAATGTTGCCTTCTAAATCGTGAATGAAGATAGCATCGTAGACATTGTTAAATATGGTTCGCAGGTTTTGCTCGGAAACTTGCAGCGCTGCTTCTGCAAGTTTTCGATCGCCAATTTCTTGTTCTAATTGGGTTACTGCTTGGGAAAGTTCGGCCGTGCGATCGCTCACTCTGTCTTCTAACTCGACTGCTGCTTGCCGCAGTGCTGCTTCGGCGGCTTTGCGATCGGTAATATCGATCACCGTACCGAACAGTTTTACCACCTTGCCGTTCACATCGGTTTCGGCTTGACCCACGGCGTTCACGTGTCGCAAAATGCCGTCGGGACGGTAAAGGCGAAAGTCAAAATCAAAAGGGATGCCTGTTGCGAGTCCCCGCTGCACTTGAGTTTGCCACAATTCCACATCTTCTGGATGAATCAGAGCTACCTGTTCGGCTATGTTGGGCGCGATGGGGGCCGGTTCGAGCCCGAAGATGCGAAAGAGTTCTTCCGACCAAGTGAGGGTTTCGGTGGCTGCGTCGAGTTCCCAATTGCCGACGTGGGCGAGTCTCTGGGCTTCTTTGAGCTGCCGCTGGCTGTTGCGGATGGCGGTTTCGGCAACTTTGCGATCGGTAATGTCGAGCGCGACGCCGGAAAATACGATTTCGCCGTTCTCGTTGCGGGTGGGCATGGAGTCGCCCTGCCACCAGCGAATCTCACCGTCGGGCTTGACTAACCGCCCTTCGTAGTGCCAGGGAGAGAGATTTTCTACCGCTTCGTTGACGGAAGCGATGTAGCTTTCCAAGTCTTCGGGGTGGACGCGGGAAATGAATGTATTCATGTGTCGCATCATTTCTGCTGCTGTGATGCCGGCGATATCGAAGATGCGATCGCTCATGTAGTCAATGCGCCAAACTCCCTGGCTGCTGCAAAATTGGAACAGAGCTCCGGGGATGGTGGCCGCGATCGTCCGGAACCTGGCTTCGCTGGCACTGAGGGCGGCAAAAGTCTGTCGCAGTTCGGCCGTGCGTGCTTCTACTCTACGCTCTAGTTCTGCGTTGGCGTGTTGTAAGGCTGCTTCTGCTCGCTTGCGATCGGTAATGTCGGCGGCTGTACCAGTGGTGCCTAGGAAGTTTCCGGTTTCGTCGTACAGGGCGATGGCGTTAAACATTAAATGTTTCATGCTGCCGTCTTTGGCAATTTGGGTGGTTTCGTACTGGAAAAGTGATTCTCCGGCAAACAGGCGGGCGAACACTTCTAAATCTTTCTGGTTTTGTTCTGGTGTCACAAAGTCGGAGAACGGGCGACCGATCATTTCTTCTGGTTCGTAACCGTAGATGTACTTAACTGCTGGGTTGACGAAGGTGTAGCGCCCGATCGCATCGACCGACCAAATCATGTCTTGGGAGGTTTCTACCAGGCTGCGGTATTTGGTTTCGCTGGCTTTGACGGCTTCTTCTGTTTTTTTGCGTTCCGTCATGTCGCGGGAGACGCCGACAGTCATGACTATTTGGCCGTCTGCGTTGCGGATCGGTGTTTTGACGGTGCTGAACAGCCGCACTTCTGAGTCGTAGCGCGTCACTGGTTCTTCGGAAATTTGCAGAGTGTGTCCGGTGTCAAATACGAAGGCGTCATCTCTGACGTACTGGAGAGTATTGTCTGGATCGGCGAAAGGTGCGTCTACGATGCCTTGAAGTTCCTCTTCAGTCATGCCGTAATAGTCGCGGAATGCTTGATTTGCCCAAACAATTTTGGATTTGGGGCCTTTGACTAATACCATATCGCCGATCGAATCGAGAATTTGGTGATATTTTTGCTCGCTGTCGCGGAGTTTCTCCTGGGCGGATTCGATTTGTGCTATTTGCTTCTGGGTTTGCAAGTGCAGTTCGGCTTGGTAGATGGCAACTGCTAAATGGTCGCCTACTTGTCTGGCAAATTCGATTTCGTCTTCTTGCCACTGGCGGGGATTGCCGCAGGAGTGAATGCACAGCAATCCCCACAAATGTTTCCCTTGCAGTAGGGGTACGACTAAGTTGGCTCGGATTTGAAACCGCTTGAGGATTTTGAGGTGACAAGGGCTCAACCGGGCTTTGTAGATGTCCGTGACTGCTTGAACGTATCCTTTGGTGTATTTGGCGGCAAATTGTTCGCCGAAGCAGTAGTCGCGGACTCTGGTTCCCAAAGATGGGCTGTATTGGGGCAGTACGTCTTCGGACACTACTTCGCCCTCATTCCATTCGGATTCGGGAAAGAAGCGGTAGACGGCGACTCGATCGGCATTTAGGAGTTGCCGAACTTCGGTGGCTGTGATTTTGAATATTGTTTCTAAGTCTAGGGATTCACGAATTTTGCTAATAACTCCCATCAGCGCTTGCAGCTTTTTGAACCAGGTTTGAGACTGCGTTTCTCTTTCTAAGTGAGCTAGTTTCTCGCGCAGGTTGATTACTTCGTGATACAGGTATTCCTGAAACATAATGCTTTTTCTTTAGTTATTTTGCGGTTTGTTATCGAGGTTGATGGCATCTCAATAGCGCTCTGCAAGTTGAGCCTGGTAACTCAAAAAGGCAAAGACCATATTCTCCTCCTTCTGCTAGCATTTAGCAGCTACTCACACTGCATTTCCGTGTTTTTTCGAGATTTGGAGGTCTATCGACCATCTTAGCTCCCGTATATTTACTGAAAAAGTTGCATAATTGGCTACTTCATATCGTTTCCGGTTGTATCGGAATGATTTAACCGCAGAGGGCGCAGAGAACGCAGAGGGAGAGAATACAGAGAGGAATAATTCCGATGCTACCGGATTTGATATCATTAGTTGTCAATTATTGAGAATAATGCTAACAAAACTTACACATAAACCGGGTTTTTTAACGTAATTAAGTCAGGTCAACTCCGAAGGTGGAAAAAAGAAACCCGGTTTGATTGCGCGATCTGGAGGAGCGTCCCTGAGTAATTTTGACATGGTTTTGGCTCGCCTTCGGTTGCAATTGTCACCTTTTTATTATCACCCCAAACTCGATTAATGGTTTCCTTGTTTTGGCGATAGAATATCCTGTTGGGAACGCCTTTATTTAACTTTGTTTAAACTGAGGCTATCGCCTTTTCTAAAGTTTTAAGTAATGCTCGATTTATCTCTCCTAAATTAGATTTTTTACAATCTTTATGGTCAGCCGAAATTTTAGCTATTTTTCCTTGCCTTCTCGTTATTTTATGCGAGGGATTGAATTTTTTCAACTGATTAAAATTCACCGAATCAGAGGTTATATCGTTTCCGGTTGTATCGGAATGATTTAACCGCAGAGGGCGCAGAGAACGCAGAGGGAGAGAATACAGAGATGAATACAGGACGATGCTACCGGATTTGATATTAGTTTTCCGTCAAACAGTTGAGGTAGTTGCAGGCTGTGGTTAAATGGGCTCAACTCAAGGGCGATTCCCTACCGCAACGAGCCCGCACGCCCGTTCGGGATAGCTTCGCACGCGCGGAGACTTTATTGCCCGATTTTTGCAATTTTTGACAAGTGTAAAAATTTTAGATAATACAAATATTTAGGGTATCACATTTTGGGATAAAGTAAAGGTATTTCAAGCTCGCTCAATAGAAATGGCGATCGCGAGGATTAAAGTTTGGGCAAAGTAATGACAAATTCCGTAGAAACTCGCATTTCACTTTCTATCTTTAAAGTGCCAGCGTGTTGGGCAATCCGATCGCGAGTGAGAGATCAGCCAAAACCGACTGCTTCTGCTGTTGGTTTAGTAATGAAGAAAGGATGGCCGATTTTTCCTTTAATTTCTAGAGAAACTCTGATGGTATTGTCGCGCAGACCAAGTTCAACTGCTTTTGCCAGTTTAGGCGTTTTTAGCAAGTTTTTGAGAGTAAATTTTATATTTATTGATCGGTTCCTTGCAGCCCCTTTTTCGGCTTGTGAAATACAGCATAACAAGCACGATCAATGATATTTATCAAAGCGCGGTTTAAATCAGAGAAGCCTACTTTCGACAGAGCGATCGCACTGTCATACTCAGTATAAATTATTATATAGCAATCCTTGCAGGAGTCGTAAATTTTTGACCCCACCCCAACCCTCCCCTTATCAAGGGGAGGGAGTAAGAAATTCACAAATGATGCGAGGATGGCTATATTGAAGCGGCGAGCGATCGGCTGCTATGATCAACCAACAGCTACAAACTTAAGAAGCCGTTTTCAATATGGCCCTCGCTTCCTCAATATTTTGGGCAACCAATTTGCCCGACTTGATAAAGGCTGCTCTTTCGGTATCGCTGAGTTCAAGTTCCACTATTTGTTCCACTCCCTGATATCCCAAGCGGCAGGGAACTCCTAAAAAGATATCTTGCACGCCGTATTCGCCGTGCAAATAAACGCAGCAAGGCAAGAGTCGCGACTGATTAAATAAAATAGATTCTACCATCAAACAGACAGAAGATGCGGGTGCAAAATAAGCACTACCAGTCTTCATTAATTCTACAATTTCTGCGCCACCGTGGCGAGTCCGCTGTACGAGTCGATCGATCGTCCCAGCATCCATAAGTTGATTGATGGGAATACCGTTGACAGTAGAATAGCGGGGCAAAGGAACCATCAAATCGCCATGAGAACCGATGACAGTTGCATTGACTTGAGAATTTGAAACGCCCAATTCCATTGCAATAAAAGTTTGAAAGCGGGCGGAGTCGAGAACTCCCCCCATCCCCATGACTCGGTGTTTGGGCAAATCCGCAGCTTCCCAAGCTAAATAAGTCATGATATCTAGGGGATTTGTGACTGTGATTAAGATTGCTTCGGGAGAATGCTCGATCGCCTGTTTTGTGGCTTCGGTGACAATTCGAGCATTGATTTTAATTAAATCTTCGCGATTGATACCGGGTTTGCGCGGCAATCCGGCGGCAATTACTATGATATTTGAGTTGGCCGTATCTGTATAATTATTTGTACCGACAATTTGGCGATCGTGACGTTCCACTCCCCTAGCTTCCATCAAATCCAAAGCCACGCCCTGTGGCCAACCCTCCACAATATCTAACAATACTACATCTGCCAGATTTTTCTCAGCAATTCGCTGGGCTAAGGTACTGCCGACTTTGCCTGCACCAATAATTGATACGCGGTTTGATGGAGAATTCATTGGGTTTTAGATTTTAGATTTTAGATTTTAGATTTTAGATTTTAGATTTTAGCAATCAGCTTAATTGGGGAAAGGTGCGCGGTGTGCACCCTTCGCTACATTAAGAACAGTGTGTTTAGTTTTGGTGAGTTACTGAAAATCTTCGAGTTGGTCTACCCGCAGCCAAATATTGGGGGTGGGAACTTTGCCAAATTTGACGAAGGCGTAGTCGCCGCGAACATCCATCACTTCGCCCTTTGTTTCAAATATATAGGAGGAAAAGCGCTGGTCGCTGGCTTTGGCTTCTAGACTGTTTTCCAATTTTTCGCGTACAGCGCGAACTATACTGCCTTTCTTGATTGCCATAACTTGCTTTGTTTAGTTTAAAAAACTATACAAATTTTAATCTAGATTTGGCTGCAAAGTCACTCGGCGATTGAAATCGCTACTAAACAAACGAAGTCACTCCAAGCTGACTAAGGAATAAAGGAGTGCGATTCGTGGGGTACATCTAAAATCTAAAATCTCAAGCCAAAAATCCATTAACTGATTCCTATGTCTGACATAGGGGGCAAAAATGAGTCGATCGCCCTGCTAATTTTATACGTTCGATGGTTGTGGAGCAAGTGCGACAGGGTTGGCCGGCGCGATTGTACACCCAAGCGACGCCACCGTAGTTGCCGTTGACACCTTGGACGTTGAGAAAATTGCTAAAAGTGGTGCCACCGGATTCGATCGCCTTCTGTAAAACTTGAATAATAGCTGTATGGATGCGCCCAATTTGCTCTGGCGTCAAATCCGCGCACAGAGTTGTGGGCATCACTCCCGACAAAAACAAAGTTTCGTCTGCGTAAATATTGCCCAAACCAGCTATCAGTGCCTGGTCTAGCAAAGCTGTTTTTATGGGTCGCGCCCGTCGGTGCAGCTTGCGGGCCAAATATTCGGTTGTAAATTCGTCTGAAAACGGTTCAGGGCCTAAGAGTTTCAGACCGATGACTGTGCTCGAAACCTCGGTTTCTGCGGGCACGTACCACATTTGCCCGAAGGTGCGCTGGTCTACAAACCGCAGTTCTTGGTTTCCCTCAAAAAACAGCCGTACTCGCGCGTGTTTTTGCAGGGGCTCGGATCGGTTCACCCACAGCAGTTGTCCTGTCATCCGCAGGTGAACGCCCAACCAGCCGGCTTTTGAAGGCAAAAGGGAGGGGTAGAAAGAAGGCGTTGGGGAAGAGTTTGGAGTTTGGGCAAGAAATTCTCCCACTCTCCCCCTCTCCCCCTCTCCCTCTCTCGCCCTTTCCCTTTCTCCTTCTGGGAATTGAGATAGTTCTGCCAGTAGATATTTGCCGCGTCTGTACCAGCGGGCGATCGACTTTCCTTTGACTTTTGTCAAAAAATCGGTCGCAGAGATTGAGCGGGCGATCGTGCTGTTTAGCAACACGTCCCCGTCCAAAATTTCTCGATCGAGGGTTGCTTGATTCAATCCCCGGCAAATAGTTTCAACTTCTGGCAGTTCTGGCACAATTAGCGTTGTTCTGTTCCTTGATTTGGCGAACCTTCGACGCTGCCGGTCACTTCGGCACCGGGTTTGCTGTCGGTCGAAGTTTTCGGCTGCTGGGGGGCTCCTCCGCTGCCGGTTTTCCGGGTTTTCTCGTCCAGCGTGGTTTGTTTGCCGCCGGAAGCTACTGGAGTCCCTGTTTTCGCTTTTGCTTTGGGTGCTGACACTTCCACTAATTCGCTTTGGGCGAAGTTGTTGGTGTTGACGCCTGCATAATTTACGCTGTTAAAGCGAACGATAACTGGGTATTTAATGCCGCTTTGGTCTACCGTAGCAACGGTGCCCACTTCTTGATACCAGAAGGATTCTTTGCGGAGAATCCGAACTGTAGAACCGCGTTGAACCATGAGCTTTGTTTCCTTTGCGATGAATAAACGGATAAAGCCATTTTTTTTACTCTAGTCGATCGCGCGACGCATTTGAAGTCTGCAAGGAAATTTTTACCTGTCGCGCCGTTTTTTGATCTGCTGTTTGTAAAGAAAAGTAAATACTTTGCTAGGGCGATCGCTGGGGTTGCAAAATAAATAAACAGACATTATCCGTTAAATACAAGCTGTGCGATCGGATCTATAAAAAACTTTACAAATAGGAGAGCGGGCCGGAGCGCCTACATAGTGCATTAATAGGATTTAGGCAGAGCCGTGGCAATCCCCCAGCAGGCCGCGTAGCCCCAAGCGCTCTGGGAATTGCCACGGATCTGCAGGAGAAGGTTGCGTAAATCCTCATTCAGTCAAGTTATCCACCATCTAGTGTGTTAATGTTTGAATCCTGCATCTAATCATCTAGCGATTGATAGCACCAACTCGGACGGCGCAGGAGATTGAAGGTATCTAGGTATCGAACTCGATCGGGCGCTTCTACTGTAGCAATCGCTTCATGCAATAAGCCTTGAGGGTTATCTACGTCCCACAAAGGATGAACGATAATAACGCTTTTATCCCCCACTGCAAAACCCGGTAAAGCGCCGAACTGTTCCCCGGAACAACTAAACGAAGCACAAAATATATCGCGCAAAGCAGTTGCATTCAGCAGCCAATTTTCTAAGTCAGGAGTAGAAAAATCCCCATTGAGTCCGCATTGAAAATTGCTGCTAGCCAATGCCCTCAGCAAGGAAAGCCCCAAACGCCAATCCAGCAGACCGTGATAGTTCATATTGCGGTACTGCTGCAAGCAATCGTAACAAGAAGAGTCGCATTTTTGGCGGTGTTGTGGTGACATAATTGCCTCAGCAAAGCTATTTTGAGAATTCAGAATTTTGTCTGTAAGGATATCTTCCCAGTGATTAGCTAGCCAATAGGTGAAGCCAGAACCGTTAGCAAGCCGATCGCTAATTACAATTTCTCCTACTTTTTTATCCTCTAATTCAACCTGTCGCAAACCGCTGATGTCTAATTCTTCCGGATCGATGTCTAACTCCTGTGCCGCTACAGCACGAACCGTGAAAGCGGCTGAGTAGAAAGCAGCTTTGACAGCAGAACCGGGTGCAATAGGATCGAGGCACAATCCATCAGGTACAGTAACGGGCTTAATTCGCAGTACGCCAGTGGTTTTTGGGGCAATTATAGCGATCGCCTCTGACTCGCCCTGGGGTTTAAACCTCACCCCGTCAGGCTTATTCTGGAATCGCTCATCAATCCACTGATCGGGTAATAGTTTGTCACCGCGTCCAAATGTGGCAGTTCCTATTGCTCCCTTAAATAGCTGTCCTCTATTGTCATTGACGCGGAAAACGCGGCCGGACTTAGAGAAAGCTATCTGAGTATTCGTGTTATTTACTAAGTTAAAATTTTGAGGTTGGGCCTCGGCGACGCTGCCTGCACCTGTAATTAACGCATCGTATTCCTCTTTAGCGTCAGCTCCAGGATTGATGCTGGTACGGAAAGCTAAAGGGACAGCCCACTGAAAAACTCGAAATCCCTGTTCCTCAGTTGCCGCGCATTTCGGACAGATTATATCTTCAAATATTGTATTAGAGGTTGCCGTATGTTGGCAGCGCTGACACCTCAACATCCATTTGCGATCGCTCACAGGTTCGCCCGCAGGAACTAACCCGTGTTTACCGTCTGAAATTAACGGTGCTGTAAACCCGATCGCGGTATAAATTCGCTTGTCTTTAGTTTTTTCGGAACCTGGTGCAAATTCCGCGACTGCTAAATCTAAATCTCGATCGATAGTAGAAACTTTCTGTTTTCTAGACGGTTCGTGATGGTACAAATCGCGCACTCTTGAAGGCATCCCGTACATCGGCAAAATCCCGCCCTCAGCGAGGCGTTCTGCCAATCCATCACCAGTCAATTCTAAGTTATTGGCGCACTCATTAATTTTATCAAACAACTGCTGACGTGCATAGTTTTCTAAGTTATCGCGATCGATACCTTCAACGCCGACTAGCAGAGAATTTATTACCTCAGTTACTTCACAAGAAGTTCCCAACCAGCGCCGAACTTGTTCGCGCCGTTCTTCCGTTTCCTTCCAATTTTGAACTGTGCCAAATTCACCGTGACTGTCCGGCTTTTTTTCCACCTCCCAGCAGTTGACACCAGCAGCAATAAATGCTAGTCTCAAACATTCTTTGGTGAGGAGGCGCTGGGCCATTTCAACCTGTGACATAGCAAGAAAAGGAACCGGCGGCGGATCGCCCGTAATTTTTTCAGGATGCCGGTAATAAAATTCATCGTGCGATCGACCGCGACAGAGAGTAAGTACAATAGCAAAAGCCTGACCCCGGCGACCCCCGCGACCCGCACGCTGCTGGTAATTAAAGCGCATCGGCGGCATATTTGCCATCACAACAGCCATTAAACTGCCAATATCAATTCCCACCTCCATTGTGGTAGTGACGCTCAAGATATCGATCGTATCTACTACAGGGATAAAATCTCTGTCTTGTTCGCCAAAATTCACGATGATGTTGCGGAAATGCCGCTGTCTTTCGGCCTGATCGTCGGTTTGGCCGGTCAACTCTTCGCAGTGCAACCGCAACGGTTGACGCTTATTTACAGCTTGGGTGGCGAAATAATTGCGATCGTACAAATCCCCGCATTTTCTATTAGGTTTCGCTGGTAAATGTGCCAAACAATTAGTACAAACACCTCCGGCGCGGTGCAGGTGATGGCGCTGGCAAGACTCGCACTGCCACACGGGGTCATCGGACACAGCAACTCGTACAGATAAATGCCGGGGATTAAGTTTAAAGTGGTGGTGTTGACCGTATTCGCAAATAGCAGATTTCAATGCGGGCTTCAATTCCTGTTCTGAAATTCCGCAAGCTTTTGCACACTCTTTAATATAATTACGCAAGTTGGAGCGCGCATCACCCCAGTCTTTCCAGTCATCCAGCGGATAATCTTGAGGTTTTCTTGGATATCTGTAAAATTCACCTAAAATTCGCAATACGCCATCGCAAATACTCTCAAATACTGAGCTTGAAACTCCGCATTGAATGGCTAGCTGTTCTAATTGATTTGGGAGTAAATTCAGGCGAATATAACCCAAGCCAGATGCTTCAATCCCAAAGTATAGGCGACTGAAAAGTGTGTCACAAACCTCGGATTTAACTTTTTCTCGAAGTGTGCTGTCTCGCCTTGTTTCTGCTTCAGGAGGCAAGTCGAGTTTCCACCCGGCGGTTGCAAAGTCAAATATTTTTGTCCAATGATGGTACTTTCCATCATAGGAAAATTCTTGGTAAAGAACATCGTTACCTGCAGGGTTAACGCCTAAGTTTACTAATCGCTGGATCAGGAGTCCCGGGTCTTGGGAATTCTCAATGCCTTCAAATAGTGCTCTGAGAGGAACTGTGCGGGTATTGCCTCTTTGCTGAATTTCGTTGAGTAGCTTCTGAGCATTATCTCGATCTTTCTGCAAAATTTTTACTGCTACAGGAGAAAGTTCTGGTTGCCAGGTCAAGTTAGCTGATTCAAGCTTTTCCTGTAACTCGCTGACAATATTGGGGTTGCGTTGAGCAAATAACTGGGCTTCAGGACGAGTAGGCTGACCATATTGTTGAATATCTTCTAATAAACGTAATTCGCCTACAGCCAACTGTCCGAGTTCATCAAAAAGTGCTTCTCGTACCAAGTCGTCGTAGTGCGATCGCTCAATGCCGTTGGATATTGAAGCGGCATCTTCGCGGCTGTCAGAAAACACAACTAATTTGCGGGATTCTGCATCTTCCGGTAACTGATAAAACAGTTCTTTGGAAAGTAATTGACTCACCTTAGAAAAACCTGTGCGGAACCAACGAACAGGCGATTTATTTTTTTTCTTAGGATGGCTGTAGTTAGCAGCACAGCAGGGACAAATGGAGGGTAATGCTCCAATAAATTCTTGCTTCTCTACAGAGAGCGATCGCAAGTGAAACAGATAGCCTTTCACCCACTGTTCGTCCGGGGAATCTGGATCTCCTAGAATAACACGACCGCTGCGGGTATCTAACGATGCTTTATCCCAGGAGGCTTTCTCGCCGCCTTCACCTTGTCTCGATGGCTGCTTCCAACCTTTGCAAACATCTTCATTAATATTTCTAAAAGGCCAAAACACGGCAAATTCAGAATACTTGCGGCGATCCAAAGCTATGGCTGTCTTGCGGTCGGGTATCCCTTCAATATCTGGTTCTGTCGGCAAAAGTTCCCATCCGTCTCCGCCATTATCCTGTCTTGTCAGCCTGTTTCCCCCAAGAAATACAGTTCTGCACTGTTCGCAATAAAGCAGTTCTAAAACTCGGTATTCGTCGTAAAGTATGGGAGGATTTTCGACAAATAGTTTGCCAACCAATCGATTTTTGCTAATTTCATTTTCTTCGCACCCATGATTCGGTTTAGTGCAAGCCCACAGCCCCTCAATATTCCTGAAAAACCAGTGCAGCCGGAAAGATGGCAAAGATTTTTGGTTCGATAAACCGCGAGTCGCTAGAAGTCCTGTTACTGCGAGTTCGAGGTTTTCATCGGGTAAGTCATTGCCGAAAATCTGTTTAGCAAAATTAGCGATCGCTACGGCGCGAATTTTGCCGTCAACTTTACAAGCATTGACCATTCTAGCACCAACTTGCGCGGTTTCAGATTCCACAATTTGACGGCAAGCACTGTATGCAGCCGTTGACTGCAACGTTTCTGCATTGTTGATTTCTGGTGCTGCTGCCAAAGCGATAAACGGTTCGCTCTCCAGAAACTCTTGACCTTCAATTGGTGGAATTTGTTCTAAATGACCCGGTATAATCTGTTGGGAATTCCATTGAGAACCAAAGAATTGATGCAAAAATTCTAAGCTTTTTGGATCGTCTGGTTCTAAAGATGCACTAGAAGCAAGAACCCGCAATTTTGGATGACCGGGATGCAGCCCCAAACGTTGCAGCAAAAGTCGCAGCAAATAAGCAACTTCTGTCCCAGAAGTACCGCGATATAAGTGCAATTCGTCAACAATTAAATGAAAGACGCTGCCATCTTTGTTTAACCATTCCTTTGTTTTCTCAAAAATATCTCGTTCGAGATCGCGCATCAGCATGATACTGAGCATAGAATAGTTGGTGATTAAGATATCTGGCGGGGCGTCTTTCATATCCCAGCGGCAGCGCATTTCGGCCCCATCTAAGCGCGGGAAAAAGAACCTCACATCTCGATCGCCAGTGCGATCGGCGTGTTCGCTAGCGCGATCGGCTGATAACTGCATCTGCTGCATTGCTTCCAGAAGTTCTTCTATTTTTTTTCCATTAGGTTTACGATTTTCTTTGTATTCATGCCCCGGTACGGGAGTAACGCCGTTGTACCTGCCAAAATAGACTCGATTGCCTTTTCTATTATCTTGAAACCAATCTCGCGCTGCTTGAGAATCTAAAGCGCGGCGCAGCCTGGTAAGCTGGTCTTCAACTAAAGCATTCATGGGATATAAAATCAAGGCGCGAACTGCTGCATCCCGCTGTTCGTGACTTCTCTGAGGAACCCGATAAGATTTCTTAAAGCTGCGTTTTTTGTTGACTAACGGATTGCATTTGTTCTGCCATTCTTCATTTTTCCACCAATCGTTAAGGTGTTGTGGTTCGGCTTTAGGCGGCTTCCAATTTATTGATTCTTTCGCGAGGTAAGCAAACAAAGGTAACAGAAAAGATTCGGTTTTTCCCGAACCTGTACCGGCAGTTACTACAGCATTGTTGCCTGCTAATGCTTGCCGTAGCATTTCGATTTGGTGCTCGTAGAGTTCGTAATTGCCTACAAGTCCGCAGGAGGCAAGCTGTTTAAAGTCTTGAAGGGCAGTTTCATCTAATCCCGGTACATTTGAAAGATCTAAATCATTGATGGTTTTACCTGATTTTTGATAGCTTGGCATCGGTTCAATCCAGGGTTCTTGATGGAATGCACCGGGTTGGCGCAGCAGTCTTTCCCGTTCTCGTTCAATTTCGGGAAATTGAGTGCCGAAAGCGGTTTTTACATAAAGTAGAAAGTTGTCGCGAATTGTGTTAAATGCGTTAATTGGATTGTGCATAAGTTACCTCACTATGTTATATCTAAAGATTGCTGCAACAGTGTCTGCCCTAATTTAGCTGCGGTCATTTCTGCTATTTGAGGGGGAATAGCGGAGAATAAATTGAATCCCTGAATTTGCGGCAGAACACGCGGCATTTTTTCATATTTTGCTGCATAACCAGAACAAAGAGTTAAGGATCTTTCTAGAAGTCGTGGCAGCTTAGCGCTGGCGGGTACTGCCATATGGAATGTGCGTTTGTCGTAGATAAGAACATTCCGCCGCAGTGCTTTTAGAACAGCGTACCTCCCCCAATCGAGGTCTATTTCCGCACACATTCCATCTTGCCACAGATAGTAAACTTTGGTGTTTCGGGATGGGTGAGTGTATTCACTAAGGCGAATGACGCCATCGGTTTCTTTTATGGATTGAAATTGTAAATAAATCGGGTCAAAGGTTTGGCTTTGCCAGTTTAGTTCTGGTTCTTTAGACCATTCGAGGGTAGCTAAGTAATCGTAAATACTGGCGGCAAAATGCAGCAAAGACCAGGCTGAAGGCGTTTCGATAAAAGGTATTTTAAGCAAATTGCCGATCGCCCTCAATTCTCCTACATCCTCCGCTTGCACGGCGACTCGCTTCGGTATCAACCCTAATTCATTGGATTGTTCTGTGACTTCCAGGTTAATGTGATGTCCCACCGACTGACAAGCCTCTGATAATTGTGCGATCGTAGCAGGCGATCGTGCTCCTGCTAAAATCGCTTGAGGAAAGCCAGCACAAGGCAACCGTACCAATACAGGGGGAGCAGCATAAACCTTACTCTTGCTGCGATCGCCGCTAAAATCAAAGTCACAGTGACCCAGGGAATTGAGAGCGCGAATTGTTTGAAGTCTTTTATTCTTAATTCCGGTATTTTCCTCCATCGCACCCGTCTCAAGATTATACAAATAATCAAAGGTTTCCTTAAAGAATAGCCAAGCAACTTCCTTTTTTGCAGAAATAACGTAGAGCAGTTTTTCGCTAGTTTCAGACACGTTCTGCCTCCTTCTGAAACTGTTTCCACAATGGTTTCAAGTTGGATCGATCTGGCGGGGAAATTATCTTGCGATCGTGCCACAATATTTCTTTCCAAGCGCGCATCTTCTTGCGGTTTTTGCACTTTGACATCGACGGTTGTGACTCTGCCAAATTGGTGCCACAAAACATTGCTTGACCGCGATGGCGACCTTTGGAAATCGCCCAAACAGGCTCCCAATCTGTAGGTAGTGATTCCGCTGGGCAGATTGCTATTTGCCCTGGTTCTTTACCTACATAGAAAATCCGCTGCTTTCCTTGTATTGGTAAAAAAGTGTTGAAGTTAAAGTCTGGAAAATCAACGCCCCGTACCAATGCGCCAGCAACGCTTGCGCTCCCATTGTCCCCGGTCAGGAGATTCCCGAAGCGATCGAACTGTGGCGCAGAAATTTCGGATGGTAAAGAATAGTTTTCTATCAAAAATAGAGAACAACGCCTGATAATTTCCTCCCCATTCCGTGCTTCAATTAGCAACTTTGTTTCCGCTGGAATATCAGCAGGTAGTTCACAAACACCTGTTGATTTCGTGCTATCTAATAGCTGATTGTTGCAATAGAGTTTGATTGATTCGCTGCCAGCTTGTAAAATTAATTTAGGCGGGGCAAAATTAAAGAATTTATTGCCTCTTTCCCGGCGGATTCCTCCATCTAACTCTAGCCGTACATTAGTAGAAAAAGCTAAAATTGGGTATTTATCTTTGATTAGCTCGTCACTGCAAGCCGCCGCCACTTTGAAAAAGTGCCATCCGCTGGGCAAACCATCTGTAATCTGCAACTTTTCAAAGCCTTGACAGCTCAATTCTCCCCATTTGGTCAGCAATTCCAAACACTCTTGATGGGCAGCTAAATAAAATGGCTGTTGAGTGGGAAGCTGCCGCACTTCGACGAAACCGGGCAATCCCTCAGTATCTCCCTTAACGAATACTCGAATGGGCGATGCTGGCAGTTTAAAACACCATTTACCGTCAGCCGATCGCATTTTTACACCTTGCAACCAATCAAACTCTGAAGCAGCCACCGTTTTTCCCTCAGACTTAGATATCAAAGGTAAAGACCAAACGCCGCTATATTCGGAACAAGAAAACGAGCTAGAATTATCTTCTAAAAATAACAACAAATCGTCTTCAGGAAATTCGTGTTTGGTACTGCAACGCAAGCTTAGGGTAGCTCGTTTGGCAATTGAATCGAGTTTGCAGCACAATCTCAACAGTCCGTAAACCTGCTTTTTATCTGAAAGTTCAGCAGTTCCATCCCAATCATGCAATTCATCAATAATCCATTCGAGCAATGCTTGGCGAAGTTCGTCGCTGTCTCTGGTTTCTTTTAACAAGTCTAGCGTCCGTTTTCGGAGTTGTTTGCACCCGTGTTTTGCTAACAAAAGTGCGATCGCCCCCTCAGCGGGATATGAAATAGGATCTAAGTCAGCAGCGGCAAAAATAGCAGGGAGCGCGCGACGCTCTTTTTCAGTCAAAAGAGTTTGGGCTATCGGCAATCCAATGTGATTTCTCTTGCCAATGCTGGTGCTGTTGAAGATACCCAATTCGCCAGATTTATCTTGATTAGACCATTTTTCTAAATCTTCCCAGAGTTCCGACATTCGGTTAAATGAAGGATACTGCCCTGTGGTAGGTTCTTCGCCTAGTAATGTTCGCAAGCGGGGATAGTAAGAATGGGCGGCAAAAGTTCCTTCAATACCGGCTGCTAAGACAAAGAGCGCTAAATAAGCGATATAAGGCGGATAGTCTAATTCTCGCTGCTGCCAATTATCCCGGCTTTGTAAGGCTTTCACGCACAAACCCTGCCTTGTCACCCCAGGAGGCCCCGTTTTGATAGCTGCAATAAAATCTGAGAAATCAACACCCCTTGCTTGACCAATATCCGTTATTAGTTTCTCTGTGACATACAGGTGAACCGTACTGCCCGCCATTTCCGGTTTAAAGAAATGAGCTGCGATTGAATTATTCCAGGTTAAATAATCCATTTTTATGTTTTATATAATTTGACGTAAATTGGTAATTTTAAGTATTATAACTCTAGTTGCTAAGCAGGTGAGTATAGAGAAACTTAATTATGTCGAAATCGCCAGCCGATATCGATTATAAGATTTGGCGATGGCGTCCGTATAGCGAACAATAATAGGGTTTATATCCGTGAAGTTACTTAGTTAAATATGATGTCGTGCGAAAATTTAATAAATTAATGACAGATAAGATCGATCGACCATTAGCAACAGTAATACTCGCGATCAGTGCTGACGGTAAAATTGCCGATGCAGTACGATCGCCCGCGAGATTCGGTTCTGCCAACGACAAAGCCCACCTCGAACAGCAAGTAGCAGCAAGTGACGCGGTTTTGTTCGGCAACGGCACTTTACAGGCTTATGGGACGACGATGAGAGTGATTTCGCCGGAATTGCTCAAACAGAGGGAACTGCAAGGGAAGCCACCACAACCGGTGCAAATTGTGTGTTCGCGATCGTCCCAATTTGACCCAAATTTGCGATTTTTCCAGCAACCGGTGCCTCGGTGGCTGCTGACGGGGCAAGACAGTAGGGAAACGGCATTGCCGTCTCCTCTCAAGAACGGGCAAGATGCCCGTTCCACAACAGATGAATTTTCTTGTGGAACAGGCATCTTGCCTGTTCATAAAAGGCTTATTGAGAATGGTGCAACATCTCAATTCGATCGAATTATCTATGCAAAAACCGCAGGTGAAGAGATTGATTGGATTGATGCGTTTCAACAGCTAGCCAGCTTCGGTATCAAAAGTTTGGCGATTCTGGGCGGGGGGAAACTGGTAGCGTCTGTGCTGGCTGCAGGCTTGGTAGACGAACTTTGGCTGACGGTGTGCCCGTTAATTTTGGGCGGCGCGGATGCACCGACACCAGTGGAGGGAAAGGGTTTTTTGGCGGATTTAGCTCCGAAATTGGAGCTTTTGGCGGTTAAACAGGTGGGACAAGAGGTATTTTTGCATTATCGGGTCGATCGATAGTCGCCCATTGTAACTGGTTCCCCGGCTCTGCCTGGGAACCCATGTAAGCGAGGCTCTGCCTCGCCAGCGCAAGGAAAATCGAGGCAGAGCCTCTGGATCTGCGTTACCAGGCAGAGCCTGGTAACAAGTGTCGAACAGGGGAAATTTTGACACTCCCTGTGCTGAAGCAACAGGGATTCTAAAGAAACTACCAAAAGGTAATTCTTGAAGGCGCTGTCAAT
>NZ_JAUBTS010000088.1:0-20686 GCF_036705105.1 Microcoleus sp. B9-D4 | reverse complement strand
AAATCCTCAAGAAAGAGCATTTATCTCGCGCAAGTCAATCTAAAATCTAAAATCTAAAATCTAAAATCGATTGACGGCGACGGATTCGTGGCGGTGCACGTCTGCCAAACGCTTCAGCAGTTCGCCGTTTTGCAGGTTCCAGAGTTTGACTGTGCCCGCGCGCGATCGTGTCAGCAGCGTTTTGCTGGCGGGACTGAAAGCCACTAGCAACACGGCTGTTGAATGTCCGAAAATCGTCTGCCGCAGTTCCCCGCTGTGCAAACTCCAAATTTTCACTGTACTGTCCTCAGAACCCGTTGCGAGGAATTGTCCGTCGGGACTGATAGCCGCAGACAAAATCCTGTCTGAATGGTGGAGAGTGGCTTTTAAGATGGCGCCGGTTGAGGTTTTTGGCTGCGTTTTATATCCGGCTATTTCCAGCCAGTCGATCGCATCTCTCCAATTTTTAAGAGCATTGCGGGGTCGATTTGTCAATAATTCTATGTATCTGTACAAAGTTTTTGACAAATCAACTTCTACACCTTTGATTTGTTTGTTGAGAAATACCGCAATTTCGGCTGGGCTGTAGCCGCACAGCAAGCCGCAGAGGTGCCGCTTTTCTACGGGTGTCAGCCCTCTTCTGGTGTGGGGGGCGAATTCTTGTTTGGCATTTGCCAAGTCGCTGTAAAGCTTTTGGATGTCCCAGCCGTTGCTGGCGCGTGCAAATGGTTCTTCGGGTCGATCGAGGGTAGAGGGTATCATTTGCGGCAGTCGCGATCTAGTTCCTAGTCTAATTCCTAACCAAAATCCTAACATTCGCTGTGCGCGATCGGACTGTTGTCACCGCTAATCTATTTTTAACACAGCAAACAGGGGAAAGAGTTTCAGGTTGAAAATGTGCCTCAATCCTTACCTTTACAGTTTGTCAAATAACTTTACACCAACGGGAGCAACATAAAATGTCTATTATTGCGATCGTCTTCTTTTTTGGCGGTCTGGGCTTTATTTTAATTTTGGTTGGTTATATCTGGGGATTATCTCAAGCTATTGAACAAGAAACTCTGTGGGGATTGGTTTACTTTTTTGTTCCCTTTGCTTCCTGGGTTTTTCATATTAAAAATTGGAGTAATAAAAAAGTTAGACAACCATTTTTACTTCAACTTGCTGGATTCCTCATGTATTTCTTGTTAGGCATTATTATTGCATTCTTGCCTGTAATAGGTATTCTCGGTACCGATGGTTCTGTGCCGAATGTAGATCGGGGGTCTAACGAGCCATCGCCATCTTCTTTTTCTTCTGATTTCCACACTTATTCATCCCTCTCTCAAGAGCCGTATCCTACTTCTGCTGCACCTGTAACTCATCCTAATTCTGCTCGTGTTGCCGCTCAAAATTCGGACTTCAAACAATCGATGAAACTTGGCTATACCTACTACGGGCAGGGAGACTATCAAACCGCTTTAATCAATTTTAACAGAGCTTTACAGATACGTCCGGGCGAGGCTTATGCTGTCAAGGCTGTTTACAACACCAAAAGTGCGATCGTCCAAAGCAGTGTTAAATAATAATCCGTGCCTGAGAAATTGGATATAGCGGATAGATAAGTAATTCACCTTGTTGGTGAAAATCCCAAATTAACTGATGAAAATTCTCAACCCAACACCGACTAAACTAACAATTCAATCTTCGAGCGCCTGGGATGGTTTGCTATTAATTTCTCCCTTCATCGTGATTGGACTATTGCAGATTATTTTAGCATCAAATTGGATAGGTGGAGGCATATTTCTGTTGTTTTCGCTGTCTTTGTTAGACGGGGCGATAGATGAAACATACATTTTTGATAAAACTATTAGCAAAATGACCATTAAACGACGGGGTGTGTGGCTTCATGATGTTAGCGAATGCTCAACTCGCGAGATTTATGCGGTGGAATTAGAGGAAATAGGAGATAGCGAGGGAAATCGTAGCTATTATGTTGATTTGTGGATGTTCGGGGGCGATATCATCTGTTTAAGAAGCTATTCACTAACAGAACAATACAAAATGGCTGACTTGATTCGCAGCTATATCTCGATTAGCGATAATCGCACGCTTAGCAATGTATTGGCCCTACAAATCCGTGAACCCTAGCTCTCCCGTAGGGAATCGCCCAAATCCATAACTAAGCTGTTGTGCATTTAAATTTTGTGTTGAGGGCGGGCTTTCGGGCCCAACCGCTACTCCCCACAAGAGTGAAAGTTGATTTGACCAGGGAATTTATATGCGGATTAGCTTAATGATAATTAAATAGGCGCAAATAAGCTTGACAATGTAACAAAATGTAAACCAGTGCTCACCTGGATGATTACTTTCCTACGGAACGCGAAGCTAACGTTTCATTCCCCATAACATAATTAATATATTTTTAAGATTCATCTACTTTAAATCACGGAAAGCTATCTTAAACCCAGCCGCAGGTAAACTCGCGACCTTTGTTGTCGGTCAGACATTTTAGTGCTAATCTATTAGCAAAATAAAAGGGGTCATGGCAGAGGACGACTTCCAATAATATATAAGTTAACAATTCGGCTCATCGGGGTCAGGAAGTCGATGTGTAGCCTCATTTTTGGAATAAAAGGGTGAGATCAATGAAAATAATCAAGCAAACAGCAAGTGAATTAATAATTCAGACTCAAAGTATATTTGATTTTTGGTTCCCTAGTTGTTTATTCATGACATTGGGACTGATCTCGCTGACTTTTGACTATCATGCAGCAAGTCTGAGCTGCCAGCGATTGCAGGCAAAACAAGGAAAATGCCAGATTGTGCGATCGAATTTACTGGGATCGAACATCAAAGAAATTGAGCTTGCTTCTTTGCGGGGAGCTAAAGTGGAAAGATGCGGCTATAAAACCAGAGTTGTACTTTTGACTTCTGTTGGCACTGTTCCTTTCACTGCTAACTCCACTAATTGGGGAACCCAAGACGCTGTGGCTTCTGACATCAATTTTTTTGTTAAAAATGCAAAAAATCGCTTGCTGCGCTTAAGCCAAGACGATCACTGGTTGGGATGGACAGGAGGCATATTTTTGCTCGCAGGAATCGCAGCGATCGTCTTGAGAAATAATGAAATCTACAGCTTCGATGAAACTTTAAACACCTTGACTGTTAAACAGCGGGGTTTGTTGGCACGTAAAGTCATGGAATACTCTCTGTGCGAGATTTATGGCGTGGAAGTCGATCGCACAAAAGATCGGGATCATGACATTTGGTACGAAGTCAGACTGTTAGCTTGTGGAGGCTGTCGCATCTCCCTACCCCGCACCATGAACCCATACCAGCAAGAAAAAATTGCCAAAGCGATTAACAACTATCTGCACCAGCAAAATAACCAAAAATAGCCGATCGCGATCGACCCGATTTCTCAAGGTTGCGGACTTACGCAGAAACCGGGTTTTTCACCAAAATCTCTTCTAGAGTGCGATCGCTTCCGTTATAAAAACCCGGTTTCTTTGGTATCCAGTGCGAAACTCGCGATCGGGTGGAAACTCATCATCTAAAAAGTGAACAATCGTTCACTTTTTAGGTTCTTTCAACTTCCAACCTGGTTTGACAACTTGCCGGGAACGGGCAATTACTAAACAATCATTCGGCACATCTTCTGTCACCACAGAACCCGCCGCTACAGTAACATCTTCCCCCAAAGTTATCGGTGCAACCAGCACGCTGTTAGAACCCGTTTTACTCCGATCGCCTATTTGAGTTTTGTGCTTGTTTTTTCCGTCATAATTCGCCGTAATTGTCCCAGCACCGATGTTGACTTTTTCTCCCAAAGTCGCGTCGCCTAAATAAGACAAGTGAGCGACATTAGTTCGATCGCCTATTTGAGTATTTTTCAATTCTACAAAATTGCCGACGCGACAGTTAGCCCCAATTTCTGCGTGTCCCCGCAAATGTGCGTAAGGGCCAATTCGCGAATTTTCAGCAACCATACTGTCAGAAACCACCGAATAAAGCACAGTCACATTTTCCCCAATCTGACTGTTTTCGATCAAAGTGCCGGGGCCAATGCGACTCCCGGAGGCTATCGAAGTATTTCCCCGCAAGTGAGTTTGCGGTTCAATTACCACATCCGGCTGCAACTCTACTGTATCGTCAATGGTGATGCTGTTGGGATCGAGCAGCGTCACTCCCGCCGTCATCCACTTGTCCTTTATCCGCTTTTGCAAAATATCGCAAGCTGTAGCTAAATGTTTGCGATCGTTAATTCCCAATATTTCTTGATAATCTTCCACATCCACCGCCATCACCGGACTGAGGAAATTTACCGTATCAGTTAGGTAATATTCTTTTTGGTCATTATCTGCCTTCAATTCTGGCAAAATTTTCTCTAAATCCGGCCAGTGAAAGCAGTAAACACCTGCATTAATTCGGTGATTTTGCTTTTGAGCTTGTGTGCAGTCGCGGTGTTCGACAATTTGCTGGACTAAGTTTTGACTGTCAGTAAATACTCGACCGTACCCTTGAGGATTCGGCAAATTAGCTGTCAATAAAGTAGCAGAGTTTTGGTGCTGTTTGTGAATGGCCATCAATTGTTTGATAGTTTCTGCCCTCAGTAAAGGTACATCCCCATTTAAGACGAGCAAGTCTCCTTGAAATCCCTCTAAGTGAGGCAGCAATTGTTGGATGGCATGACCGGTTCCCAATTGTTCGGTTTGTTCGACAAATTCTAGGGGAGGAGATTGAGGATTTTTCCCTGATATTTCTTGACCTCGAATCAGGGATTCTTTAACGAGTTCGCCTCGATAACCGACGATGACAAGTCGCCTGGTAATTTGAATTTGTTGACAACTTTGGAGGACTCGCTCAACTAGCGATCGACCGGCCAATTCGTGTAGAACTTTGGGTAAGTCAGATTTCATGCGCGTGCCGCGTCCAGCCGCTAAAATTGCTATTGCTACCATTGTGCGATCGAGTTATTTGCTATAAAAACTTGAATATTGACTCACTGATGATATCACTCGCTGTCCGCCGATGGCACTGCGATTGCACAAATTTTTCATCTCAAATTTGCCATCTCGCATCCGCGGGATCGAGGTTTTTTCCAGCCGGATGCTGGTTGTAGGGGCGATGCTGGCAATATCTGGACTGGCGCGCCCGGTATCAAAAACCTCGTTGCAGCAGCAGTATTTGGGGGCTGAGCAACACGACTGGCATTCCTCACTACAAACCTGAGTTCGTTTGGGAGTAAGGACTGCGAGTCTTTTCCCAAGGGCTGGGAGGGGGAGCGAGAGTGAGACTTGGCATCTTTGGGCTGGAATTTGCCACGATACATTATACTATTTGTTGAATTTCAGTTAGGGTGTTTTCAACTTTAAAAAACAATTTCTGACTTTTTCATTCCTTCTGCCTTCTACCTTCTGCATTATCAGGTGTCCAGCTATGACAGAGCTTAATTTTCAGGAACTTGCCAAGCAGGGAAATCCCGCCACTGCGATCGCATCTTGGCTAAACAGCCAGTTGCAATCTGAAGGTATCACAGCCTCCGCGAATCTCGACGGCGACTGTTTGGATGTAATTCTTGAGGCAGAGCAGATACCGATAGAAGATACATTAGTTGATTTTGTTCGCACCGAGCTGACGAATTTGCAGCCGGATTCGATTCGCAAAGTGAAGGTTGAGGGCCGAGAAAGTGGTCAGATTGCTGCTGCTTGGAGTCAAGAGTTTAGTTTAGAAAACAGCAATTTTGAACCACAGAGCTTTGCAGGAGAAGCTGTACCAAATACTGCGCTTCCTAATATGGACGATCGCACAGAGATGGAGAGCAATATTGAGGAAGAAAAACCGCCGGAACTTGCTGCTTTTGAGAACCGACTGCGATCGACTTTCATTGTAGTTGGGCTAGTAACAGGTATGTTGGCGATCGCCGTGGTGGCGTTTGTCGGTAAAATTTTGAACCAGCCAGCAGCAACTGCGGGGAATAATCCCGATGAAACAGCAGATTTAGCAACTGCACCAGATACTTTTCGAGAAGCCGTTAACAGCGCACTCAAAGCAGCAGAATTAGGGCGATCGGCAAAAACCAAGGAAGATTGGACTACAGTTATCGATCGTTGGCAAGAAGCGGTATCATTAATGAGAAGAGTACCAGTTTCTAGCCCCAACCATCAACTAGCTCAAGCAAAAGTAATCGAGTATCAGAAATATCTGCTTTACGCTCAAGAAGCAGCAGTAACTCCCCCTCTGCCAACTCCAACTCCCGCACCCGTCGAAAAATTACCTTCGGAAAAAGCAACTCCTAAAAAATCAAATTCCGAAAAAAGAGCTTCGGAGAAAGCAAATTCTAAAAAATCTCGTACCGACAAAGCAGAACCAGATAAAAAAGCTCCTTCCCGATAAATGTTAAAACATAGATGTGAAAAATCATGACTGACAACACTTTAATCGTTTCTCCTGAATGGTTAGCCACCAATACCGACAATCCGCAAGTTGTAATCATTGACTGTCGGTTTTCCCTTGCCGACCCTGAATTGGGACAAAAACAATATCAAGAAAGTCATATTCCCGGAGCTTTCTATTTAGATTTAAACCGCGACCTCGCGAGTTCAGTGGGGAAACATGGCGGTAGACATCCGCTGCCAAATATTGAAGAATTAGCTGATAAATTGAGCGCGATAGGCATTAATTCACCTGAAACTTTAGTCATCGCCTATGACGATTCGCGGCTGGCTTTTGCAGCTCGTTTGTGGTGGCTGCTGCGATATATGGGACACAGCAAAGTCGCTTTGTTAGACGGGGGTTTTAGCGGCTGGAAAGCGGCGGGCTATCCGGTAACAAATACTTTGCCAGACTCCCGCGAGGGTAACTTTGTTGCTCAATTGCAGCAGGATTTGGCGGTAGATATTGAGGCGGTAAAAGAGCGTAAAGACTTGCCGGGAAAGGTTTTGGTTGATTCGCGAGAAAGCGAGAGATATGAAGGTTTGCGGGAGCCGATCGACCCCATTGCAGGTCACATTCCGGGTGCGGTTAACTATCCTTGGCAAGGGGTGACGGATGAAACTGGAAAAGTGCGATCGGCATCCGAACAAAAACAGCGCTGGACAGAATTAGAAAAAGCCGAAGAAATTATTGTTTATTGCGGTTCCGGGGTGACGGCTTGCGTTAATTTACTGTCTTTAGAAATCGCTGGAATTCCCGATGCTAAACTTTATGTAGGTAGCTGGAGTGACTGGTGTTCTTATCAGTTGTAGGGTAGCGGGCATTGATGTCAACTTAACGTTAAACCCTCAGTCCGGCAGCGGTTGAAACAAGAGCCTCAAAGCGAAATTCCTCGCGATGAGGACTAATGAGTTCTTCAGTCCTCTTTGAGAGGACTTTAGCTATGAGACAGGGAATTCATTCCCTGGCGGACTATTGGGTGAGCGGGAGGACTGGCGAACAAAAAGCTTAATTTGACACTAATAGGTAGCGGGGAATCACTTCGACTGACATCTTGCACCATTCTCAAGAACAGGCTTTCCGGCCTGTTCCACAAAGAGTAGATTTCCTTGTGGAACAGGCCGGAAAGCCTGTTCAGAAGGCGAATTAATAATACCCTAAAAATCAAAATAAATATAAGGCAAACCGCCTTCGGGAGCCAACACCCAAACCGCATACAAACAAAGCGGCACTAACACCAATTTCATCGGCCAATTTAACTCCAATTTCAAACCCCGACTCAACGCATAATTCCCCAGCATCGCCGCAGCCAAAGCCGCCAACATCCAAGCTAAACTCACTCTTTCTAAACCCAAAGCTTCTATATAAACTTTCTCAGCAAACTGCACGTCAGCAGTGTGTCCCCACAAATGCGAAATCGCCCATCCAGAATCCTTTAAATCGGGAAGTCTGAAAAATATCCAACTACCAAAAACCATCGCCTGAGTCAACAGCCAACCGATCGCAATCCCGATCGGATTTTCCCACAAAAACTCGATCCGCAACCGCTTAAACAGCACATCAGTCAGCCTGTGAACCGCCAAAGCTAAACCGTGTAAACCCCCCCACACAATAAATCCCCAAGCGGCACCATGCCAAATTCCTGCAATTAACATAACGATCGACAAATTCAGACAAGTGCGCCACAAACCGACTCGCGAACCCCCCAAAGGAAAATACAAATAATTCCGCAGCCAATCACCTAAAGTCATGTGCCAGCGTCGCCAAAAATCAGCTATGCTGGCACTAAAATAAGGAAAATCAAAATTTGGCGGCAAATACCAACCCAGCAGCAAAGCAGTACCGCGCGCCATGTCAACATAGCCACTAAAATCGAGATAAAGTTGCAGCCCGTAAGCAAAAATAGCCAGCCACAAATCCTCGCTACCCGCCCGCTGCAAGTTGGTAAAGCTTAAATCGACATAAATTCCCAAGTTATCTGCGAAAAGACCTTTTTTTACTGCACCAAAGGCGATCGTCCAAAGTCCCTCAGAAATGCGATCGGGCGTCGGAAATTGCTGGGTTTTCAGTTGATAGATCAAGTTGTGATACCGAGTAATCGGGCCGGAAATCAGTTTGGGAAAAAACAACTTGTAAGCAGCAAAGTGCAGCAGCGAAGTAGCAGCAGGCGCGCCTCGGTACACGTCAATCAAATAAGCAATGCACTCAAAGCAAAAGAAACTCAATCCCAAAGGTGCGATGACGTGACTTTTCACCCAGTCAGCCCCGTCGATAGCTACAGGCCAATTGAACAAAGTGCCGATCGAACTCAATAAAAAAGGCACATACTTAAAGCCCAGAAGCAGCAACACATTCAGACAGATGCCTATCCACAGCAGCCACAAACGGCGGCGGTTCCAAGATTCATTAGCAATCCGCCAATCCAGAGGTTCCCCAATCGCCATCGCCAAGCAGTAATTAAACAAAGCACCGACTAACAGCAGAGGAATGTACCAAATTTGCAGCGAAGCGTAAAAAATTAAACTACCCGCTAACATGATGAACAGCCGCCACCACCGCACCGGAACCAACCAGTAAGCCGCGAACAAAACTAACAAAAACAGGGCATATTGAAGGGAGATGAAAGTCATACCATTTTAGATTTGAGATTGGAGATTTGAGATTTGGGAATGGCTTACTCTATATGGGTTTGGACTTGCCTAAAGTTGCATCATTTTTTTAAATCAAGACTTTGCTAAGAACTAGATTTAAGGATTTTAGCCGATCGCGCTTGGCACGACAAAAAAAGCACAGCCTCAGTCCCTAGGGTATAGTCGGCAACTGAGAACTGCTACATTTTACAGCACAAATGTTAAATGCTGTTGCAAATTAAATAAACTTCCTTTGTGTAGACGCTGTTTCCACCGTCATCTTCTCTATCTTGAAATTATCTGCGTCGATCTGGGTTTATCTACCTTACATCTGCGGTTGACCGATCGATCGAAGATTTATGCAATAAGTCTAAAGACTAGCCGATCGCCAACCTTCAGCACCGTTGGCGACCTATATCGCAGTACAATGAATTTCTGCCAGCAAGTTTTTCAGCAAATACCGAAAAACTATCTTCATCCTCCCCACTCAAAACTTTGGCTGCTGAATCCGCCGCTGGCGATCGCCCGGAACCCCTCAAGCTACGAGAATTTGCCCTTGCCAGCGATATTTCATCTCCCTTAGCAGGGGACATTTCCAAAGGGTTTTCTTCCTCTCCCGGATACAGAATCGGCAGTGTGACAAAAAAAGTCGAACCCACTCCAGGCGAACTTGTGATTTCAATACTTCCCCCTAAAAACTCCGCCAGTTTTTTGCACAGAGACAATCCCAATCCCGTGCCTCTGACGCCCTTCTGCAAGGGATTTTCTATTTGGACAAATTCTTCAAAAATCCGCCTTTGGTCTGCTGGGGGAATACCCATGCCCGTATCTGCTACTGAAAAAGTAACTGTCCCCTCCTCTCCTATTTCCGCAGCAACTCGAACTTCACCTGCTTCGGTAAATTTGAGGGCATTAGAAATCAGATTTCGCAAAATCTGAGAAACTTTTCCCTCGTCGGTGGTGAGGATTGGAAGTTCGAGAGTATCTTCAAAAATTAGAGAAACGGCAGAGTTTTGGGGAAGCAGGGGGCGCATCATTCCTCGCAGGGCGCTGAACAAATCTTCGACTTCAAAATCAGCCAAGCGAACAGTTAGTTTTCCGGCTTCCACTTTGGCTAAATCTAACGAGTCGTTGACAAGTTCTGCGAGAGACTCGGCGGATTTGTAAATGTAATTTACTTGCTTGTCCTGTTCGGCTGAAAGTTCTCCGTCGAGGCGATTTAACAATATTTCGGAAAGGCTCATAATTGCCGTTAGCGGAGTGCGAAACTCGTGGCTCATATTGGAGAGAAAGCTGGTTTTGAGTTCGCTGGCGCGCCGGAGAGATTCGGCCTTATCGTTCAATTCAGCGTAAAGTGCTAGGACTCCGCGATTGGTATCTTCTAGCTGTTGATTTAATTGTACGAGTTCTTCTTGACGCTGGCGGAGTTCGTCTAAAGTGCGTAGTAATTCTTGATTTTGCTGCTGAATTTCGGCATAGGGATCTTCGGGAATTTGGCGCGCTAGTTTGTCAACTAATTGATTTAGTTCGATCGCACTCAGCGCAGGCATATTTTTGGAAAACTGTTTAATTAATTGTACAGCCGTTCCGCGATCGGGCCGAGAGTCGATTTTCACTTCGTCCATCAACCGTTTCGCTGCTGCTAAACCGAGTCCCGCGCCGGTTTGGGATCGAAAATTGGGGCTTAACACAGCCGGTAAATCAGCAATTCCCGGCCCCGTGTCGGAAATCCGAGTCCGAAAAACTTGGGGCGATTCCCCTTCCACAATGAATTCTACTTTGCCACCGCCTGCATATTTGAAAGCATTGCGGGCAATTTCGGAAACTGCTGTGGCGATGCGGGTTTGTACTTGGGAATCGAATCCCAGCCCTTTAGCAATTTGGCGAGCTCTTTGGCGTACTTGTACGATGTCTTGTTCAAAACGGACTTCCGTCGTCAGGATTGGATAACTCACGCTGCTTCTCTCACCTTGGCTACTATAACTGTCATGTCATCGCGAGTGCGTTTGAAGTCCCGGTAGAGCACGGCTGCGATTAAAGCAGGATGTCTGGAGGCTAAACCCGGGTAGCGGTTTAAATTCCACTGCGCCGCCAAACCGTCGGAGTGCATGATGAGTAGGGACTGCTGCGACCAAGGATAGACAAATTCTGCTACTTTTCGCATCATATGTCCAACTGTGCCGTTGTAGGAAACCATGCTACGGCTTTGGTTATCTGTGACAACTACACCGCTGATGTTGCCAATTCCGGCAAAACAAACTGTTTGTTGGGTACGATCGATTTGGGCGATCGCCGCAGCCGCTCCTCTGGTATTTTTTAAAGCAGCGTGCGCCTTCTCTAAAATTGCTTTCGGCCCGAGTTTGGCGTTTTCCTCAAATACCCGCACTGCTTCGCCAGACGCTTCCTGGGCCAAATCCCCGTAGCCGAGCCCGTCTGCAACTAAGATCAGGTGTTTGTCAAGGTGATTTTCTGCAGCCCAGGAATCGCCGCAAATTTGCTCTCCTGCTTTTGGCAAGTGGACGACCCCCAATTCCAAGTAATTGCTGTTTTGGGATGCTTCCCGGCTATTTTGGGTAGGTTCCAGCCGCGCTAATAAGGCTGTCCCCAGTTTTGGTACAGAATGAATATCAAAAAAAGTAGAGAGGCGTTTAATTGCCCCCAGCCCAGTTCCAGGGCTTCCCGCTGTAGAAAAACCGTCCCGCATACACACCGCGACATTTGCCATTCCTTGGCCCCGGTCTAGCGCTACTATTTCAATGCTATATCCTGCCGCTGTTTTTGATGTTCGCAGCAAAAGTTCTCCTTCGCGGGCGTGCTTGACCAGGTTTTTTGCGGCTTCCGTGGTAACAATTGCCACTTTACCGCGATCGGTCTCGTTAAATCCGACTTCCGTCGCGAGGGCGACTGCGATTCGGCGCGCTTCTCCCACTTGACTTTCTTCTGTTACGGGCAGGGCTACAGCATCTATCATTATTTTGTAGTTCTCATCTTAAGCTGGCGCGCATTTAAAAAGTCATTAGTTCTTAGTCATTAGTCATTAGTCATTAGTCATTAGTCATTAGTTCTTAGTTTAGTTAGCCATCGCGCGATCGACCCCAGAAACCGGGTTTCTACTGAGATTTCTCGTTACCAAACCCAAAACTCATAGAAACCCGGTTTCTCATTAGTCATTTGTAGCGCGCGATCGACCCCACTCTCTCCCAATCTCCCACTCTCCTTACTCCTCACCGCCAGCGGACGATCGCAATTTTAGTCCCCTTACCCACTATCGATTTTAGATTTTAGATTTTAGATTTTAGATTTTAGAATTGAAGCATTAACTTGCGCGAGATGAATCCGGGGGCTTGTATCCTGGATACTTTCGGTCATTCCCAATGGTTTAATCAAAAATCTCAACTCTCAAATCCTATTACTGGTTCACCGCCAGCGGACGATCGCAATTTTAGTCCCCTTACCCACTTTGGAAACAATCTCAAATTCGTGCATCAACCGCTTGGAACCACTGAGCCCCAAACCCAAACCCTGATTAGAAGTATAACCGTCAGTCATAGCCAATTCGATGTCTGGAATTCCTGGCCCCTTGTCTTCAAATATCAGCCGTAGCCCTTTGCGCGTTCCTAATTCGAGCGTTTCGAGAGTTACAGTTCCCCCTTTGCCGTACTCTACAGTATTGCGGGCGAGTTCGCTGGCTGCGGTAACGATTTTCGTTTGGTCTAGTAAACCGAATCCCATTGCTACAGCCCAAGTTCGCACTTGCTGTCGGACGTGGACTATATCGGATGACGATCGAATTTCTAGTGTCTCACGTTTTGACATGGCGGCTACTGTACCAAAATAGAACTTCTCCCCAAAATATAGGACTTACGATCATCAACTTAGTTTCTCCTAATAGGACTTACGCGCTTACTACGATTTTCTCTCAAAAGAGAACATAGTGCAGGAATCTCAAACCCTTGATTTAACCCCCTTGAGTGCGTAAGCCCTGCCCTAAGAAATCTTCAGTTTGTCAACAAGGTATCTACAAACAAACTACGTTCCTTGACTGCCTGTGCCTCAGTCAGGGGACAATTAATCGACTGCTTACGCTTGCTCGTCAACAGACAAACCCAAGGATTTTCTTAACAAAATCATGCCCTTTTCAACGCTTAAAGCTGTGCGAACTCCTGTCAGGGAAAGCCCCAACTCAACGAGCGTAATAGCAACGGCTGGCTGCATACCGACCACAACTGTCTCCGCATCTAAGATTCGCGACATACTAGCGATATTGTTGATGATGCGACCGATAAAAGAATCCACAATTTCTAGAGAAGAAATTTCTATCAACACACCTTTGACGCCTGTTTTGACAATGCGGTTTGTCAGGTCATCTTGCAGCGTCATTGCTAAGCGATCGTGCATATCTACTTGAATTGTTACTAGCAAAAATTCTCCCATTTGAAGGATCGGTATTCGTTCCACAAATTCACCTATGTGTTAAGCTTTACTAAAATTTTCATCTCAGACTGCAATATGTTTATCTTTCCTCTTTAAGATTTTTTATAGTTAAACCTTGGCGCTGCAACGCCACTTTAAAAGCATCTGCTAAAGTAGCTTTTGTGAGAATATCCTGCAAGTCAACTCCCAAGTGAACTATGGTTTGAGCTATTTGCGGGCGAATGCCACTGATGATGCACTCAGTACCCATTAAACGGGCGGCGGCGACAGTTTTTAATAAATGTTGAGCAACTAAAGTGTCAACAGTCGGCACGCCTGTAATGTCTAAAATCGCAAATTCTGAGCCGCTTTCCATGATTTCCTGCAACAGAGTTTCCATTACTATTTGAGTGCGGGCACTGTCGAGAGTCCCGATCATGGGTAAAGCGAGAATGCCTTGCCAAAGTTTGACTACGGGTGTTGACAATTCGAGCATTTCTTGCTGCTGGCGTTCGATGACTTCTTCGCGAGCTTTGAGAAAAATTTCTGTCACCCAAAGGCCAAGCTGGTCTAATAAACTGGTGGAAAGCCAAAGTTGTTCGACAAGTGCGTCGCGGTTTTCTGTCAGTTCATGACAAAGCCGATCGAACAATGGCTTTTTGAAGCATAAAATGAAACTCGCTATCTCTGAGGGAGTAAAGCCTCTCTGAACGCGCGATCGCGAAACTTCTGCTAGCAGCACCCGCATATTTTCCCATTCGGGTGTCTGGATGTCGCTAAAGTTACCGTGCCCGACTGCCATGTGGAGCAATTGCAGGAACTCTTGACACTCGGAGCGCAATTCTTTGGCTCTCATCAAGTCGTCCCGCCGCAGCCCGGTATTTTGCAGTTCTTTGAGCCAGTCTGCTAGTAACTCTGCTTTGTGTCTTTGTAGGATTTCCGCGATCGTGTTATTGCTTGTGAGTTCCATTAAAATTATCTCCTGCTTAGCAATTGGGATGAAATTGTACGACGAGCGAGCGCACCAAGCGTGTTTTTTGATGGGGCAACTTCTGAGTTTAGCTCACTGTTTGCTGTTTGCGATCGAGGGTTAAGTACCTAATTGTAAAATGCGTTTGACGATCGCACTGGTAGAACTCGGAACTTCTATTTCGATCAAGGAAATCTTGCCACCTCCGGCGATAACTGCCGGTGCTTCCGGCAGAGTTTCGAGTTGATAGTCGCCTCCTTTAACGTATATATCCGGCTTCAGGATATTTATCAGTTTAGTTGCTGTAATTTCGGAAAAAATTACTACGGCGTCTACTGGTTTGAGGGCTGCTAACACTTCGGCTCGCTGATTTTCCGGTACGATCGGGCGGGGTGGCAATCCCGGCTGCTGCGGTTTGATAGCTTGCACGCTGGCGTCGCTATTCAATCCCACCACCAGCGATCGCCCCAAATTTTTTGCCGCCTGCAAATAGCGGACGTGACCGCAGTGCAGGATATCGAAGCACCCGTTAGTAAACACGATCGGACGCCACTTGTCCGGATCGGATGCGATCGATCTTTCAAGTTCTCTCAACGTATAAACATCAGAAATCATTGCAGTCATTACCACCCAATTTGAACAGATATCAAAATTATCCTACCAAAAAATGTGATGCTTTGCACTTTCGTTATTAAAAAATATATCAGTCAATTTTCCCACTAATTAATAGTTGATCAACAGCAACTATTAATTAGTAAGTGGTAACTGTTGAGCCAGAATAAATAAGTAAAAATTACCGAAATTGAAGCAGAATTTGAAAACATAATTCCTAGGTAAAAAACAGCTAGTCTTTTATCGGTAACTTCCATATCCTGCTGTTGGTAATTGGAGGTGAAAAAGGTTGGTAAACAATTATTTATTCCCGCCCTCTCTTATATCAATTACTATAAGACAAGGGATGAGAGTTCCACCGCATCGGGCAGGCGATCGGGGAGTGAGATCCCTAGGGGGTGAAACCCTACGAAACGCGCTCCTCCTGTGTCTATTATTTCTGGCACGGCCACGCGAGCGAAAGCTAGTTACAACCAGGAACCCCAGTGTGCAGAGCTCATCTTTACGCTGGATTCGTCAGACTATAGAAGAAGCCAGCAGTTGCTTGCAGCAGTTTCTGGGCGCCATCTTGACCAAGCTTTACAGCCACCCCAGAAGCGTACAGCCTCCTGTGTCCAACTCTGCATAGCTGTGCAGAAACTCGACCTTTTGGGTCGCAACCGCAGCCTGTGAAAACCCAGAGGAAAGTCGAGTTCGGTACCCGAAGCAGCTATTTTGGTGGAAAATAGCTTAACTCGTTCAACAAAATCCACTCAACTACCCCCTTGAATCTAACGGTGTAGAATTATCTAACACGAATTATGAAAGCAAGTAATAGCCGTCAATTTTCTTCAGTAGCTGCTCGAACTCTCAAAGTAGTCGGGATTATCTTAATTCTCTCTGCTTTGCTTGACTGCATTGTTCTGTCGCTGCCGGGAGAAACTTCAGACCTTCTCAATCGAGGCTGGCAGTTGGCTGCTGCAACTCAGATAGTTGACAAGGGCATTATTCCTTTGATCGGTATCGCCCTCCTGATGACTGGCTTTTGGGTGGACAGCAGCAGTGGAGTCTCTATTGAGCGACGCAACGTTTGGCTGGACTTGCGATTCTGGGCGCTGTTGATTTCCAGCTTGTTAGGTCTAGTTTACCTATCTCTGGTTCCCGTTCACCTCAACAATACTCGTTTGGAACTCAAGGATGCTCTGGCTCAAGTCGATCTAGAAGCGGGACAAGCGGAAGGTCAACTTGAGGCACAACTTAAAAGCCCTCAATTTAAAGCTCAGGTAGAACAGCTCAAAAGCGAGCGTCGCAGCCAGATAGGGGCGCTGCTGCAAGACGACGGGAAGCTGCAACAAGCACTCAAGAGTCCAGAGGTTCCCAAGGAATTGAAAGCTGTGCTTGAGGAGTCGAAAAATGACCCGAAAGCCCTCGACAAGTTCCTCGAACAGCAAGCTCAATCACTTCCCACTCAAGCTCGCAACGAGATTCGCACCCGCAAGCAACAAAAAGAGAAAGAGTTAAGAACTCGATCGAGAAATTCGAGTTTGCAGACGGGAATCAACAGTTTGCTGTTAGCGATAGGCTACATTACTGTTGGTTGGACGGGATTGAGAAGTATGGGAATTCTGCGGTTCGGCCGCCGCAAAAATTGACCGGCGCTGGCAGGGATAGCGCTGGTCGAGACATCCCTGAGAAATAGTTTGTTTACCCAATAGTTTGCCCTTACTGAAAGCTGGGAATGTTCTCAATTTATATTCTGACTTACAACGAAGAGATTGATATCGCCGCTTGCATTGAATCGGCACTGCTTTGTGACGATATCATTGTAGTTGATTCTTTCAGCACCGATCGCACCCTTGAGATTGTTCAGAACTATGCCGTGCAAACAGTGCAGCACCGCTTTGAAACTCACGGACGCCAGCGGACTTGGATGCTCCAAGAAGTCCCGTGCAAGTACGAATGGGTTTACATCCTCGAAGCTGACGAGCGGATGACGCCTGCACTGTTTGCTGAATGCTTAAAGGCGATCGAAAGTCAAGAATATATCGGCTATTACGTAGCTGAAAAAGTAATATTTATGGAGCGCTGGATTCGCCGCAGCACTCAATATCCCCGCTATCAAATGCGCCTCTTTCGCAAAGACAGAGTGTGGTTTACTGACTACGGTCACACTGAACGCGAAGTCTGCAACGGGCCTACTCACTTTTTGAAGGAAACTTACCCTCACTATACTTGCAGCAAAGGTCTTTCCCGCTGGATTGAAAAGCACAACCGCTACTCGACTGACGAGGCGGCTGAAACTCTCCGTCAATTAGAAGCAGGTCAAGTAAATTGGTGGGGTTTATTGTTTGGCGCGTCGGAGGTGGAAAGGCGCCGCGCTTTGAAAGATTTTTCTTTGCGCTTGCCTTTGCGGCCTGTGGTGCGCTTTTTCTATATGTATATTTTACTCGGCGGATTTCTTGACGGCCAAGCGGGATTGGCTTGGTGCACACTGCAAGCTTTTTATGAATATCTAATTTTGCTGAAAGTTTGGGAAATGAAGCATCTACCACTGCCAGCTTTAGAGGTAGCGACAGAACAATCTATTTCAGAAGTAGTAACAGTTGAGCAGTCAAAAGTTTCTTATAATCTTGGCGCTTCCGATACTCGAAATTAAAAATTGGTAAGAGGTAAGCTCGCCTAGCGGTAGTATTTGGAACTTATACCCTCGCGGTTCCCCCGCCGATCGGACTCGAGGGGTAGCCTAAGTATTTAGAAGAGTTATTATATCCTTTCCCTGTGCATCGAAATTATTCATCTCTCTCTTCTCTTCCTCTGTGATCTCTGCGTACTCTGCGGTTAAATCATTCCGATGCAACCGGAATTAATATTAAACTCCTTAAATCCGAAGAAAGCGAATCCGTTGCAGAACTTCCTTTTTTCGCAACAACAAAACAGAAAAAACCCGGTTTGTCCAAAAAACCGGGTTTCTAAATACCCTCAAAGCTTTAGGTTTAATAAAGCTTTGATTCTTAACTCAAAACTATCACCACTCACAACTTAAAACTGTTGAGATTTTGCTGTTGTTTTTGCCCGATCGAGCTTTAAGATCAACACCCCCAAAGGTGGCAAACACAAGTCGATCGAATAAGCACTGTTGTGGAACCACCACTCCTCAGTCCACTTGCCCCCCAAATTCCCCATATTGCTACCGCCGTATTCCCGCGCGTCGCTGTTAAACAACTCCGTATAGAAACCTGGTTCCGGCACTCCTACGCGATAGTGAGAGTGCGGCTGGGGCGTAAAATTGCATACCGTCACCACAAACTCGTCGCCATCCTTCTCTCGGCGCACAAATGCCACGACGCTGTGTCGATTGTCGCTGCAATCAATCCACTCAAACCCATCCTCAGCAAAATCTTGACTGTAAAGTGCCGTTTCGCTGCGGTACAAATGGTTCAAATCTTTAAAAAACAGCTTCAACTTTTGGTGCGGCTCGAATTGCAGCAACTGCCACTGCAAATCCCCCCAAACGTTCCACTCGTGCCACTGGCCGAACTCCATCCCCATAAAGATCGTTTTCTTTCCGGGATGAGCAAACATAAAAGTAAACAAACACCGCACGTTTGCAAACTTTTGCCATTCGTCTCCTGGCATTTTCCCGATGATGTGGGCTTTGCCGTGCACTACTTCATCGTGGGACAAAGCCAGCATGAAATTCTCGCTGTGGTTGTACCACATACTGAAAGTTATGTTGTTCTGGTGGAACTGGCGGAACCACGGGTCCATGTGGTAATAGTCGAGCATATCGTGCATCCAACCCATGTTCCACTTCAGGTTGAAGCCCAAACCCCCTACATAGGTCGGCCAAGATACCATCGGCCAAGAGGTAGATTCTTCGGCGATCGACAGCGCCCCTGGGAAATAGCTAAAAATGACGTGATTCGCCTGACGCAGAAAATCTGCCGCCTCGATATTTTCCCGTCCCCCGTACTGGTTGGTCAGCCATTCTCCCGGTTCGCGGCAGTAATCCAAATAAAGCATGGAGGCCACCGCATCTACGCGAATCCCGTCGATGTGGTACTTGTCAAACCAGAACAGAGCGTTTGATACTAGGAAATTCCGCACTTCGTTGCGGCCGTAGTTAAATACTAGGGTTCCCCACTCTTTGTGTTCGCCCTTGCGGGGGTCGGCGTGTTCGTACAAGTGAGTTCCATCAAAGAAAGCCAAGCCGTGGCCGTCTTTGGGGAAATGTCCCGGTACCCAGTCCACCAGTACGCCAATGCCGTTGGCGTGGCACTGGTCAACAAAATACATGAAATCTTCAGGTGTGCCGTAGCGGGAAGTTGGGGCGAAATAACCGGTGACTTGATAGCCCCAAGAACCGTCGAAAGGATGTTCGGCGATGGGCAGCATTTCGATGTGGGTGAATCCCAAATCTTTGACGTAGGGTATCAGCCGATCGGCTAATTCCCGGTAAGTCAGAAAGCGCGCCCCAGGATTGAGTTCCGAAACCTGCACGGCGGGTTGTATTTCCCCATTTGGTAGCACGGCGGGTTCGTCAGTAGCGGCGTGCAGCCAAGAACCGATGTGGCATTCGTAAACCGAAACCGGCTGCGTCAGTGGGTCTGTGTGCCGCCGCTTTTCGATCCAAGCGCTGTCGTGCCAAGTGTAGGTATCTAAGTCGGTGACAATTGATGCTGTTTTGGGCCGCACTTCTTGCTGGAAACCGTAAGGATCGGACTTTTCGTAGGGATGTCCGTCTTGGTTTTTCACTTCGTATTTGTAGGAAGTTCCCACGGATAGTCCCGGAATAAATAATTCCCAGATGCCGTTTTGCGATTTCCGCATTTGATGTTTGCGGCCATCCCAATAGTTGAAATCTCCTAAAACTGATACATTTCGGGCATTCGGTGCCCAAACGGCAAAATATACTCCTGTGATGCCGTCTACTTCGGTGAGGTGCGCCCCCAATTTTTCATAAATCCGGTGGTGGTTGCCTTCTGAGAATAGGTGCTGGTCGAATTCTGTGAGTTTGGGCGATCGAAAGGCGTAGGGATCGTAGATGAAGCGCTCGTGTTCCCCTTCTTTAACCCGCAATTGATAGTTTGCTAGTTCTGGGGTGTCGATCGTACATTCAAAAAAGTGAGGGTGATGCTCTGATTTCATCGGGTATTCGGCCCTGGCCTCCGGCACAACTACGGATACCGCATCCGCATTCGGCAGATAAGCTCGGACGACCCAGACTTTTTTGCCATTTTCTTCGATCGCGTGAGGGCCTAGCACTTCAAATGGATCTTGGTGCTGATTCCAAACAATGCGGTCAATCTGTTCAAAGGGGACGGTCGCGGGCATAAAACTACTTACCTCAATCTTTTAACTAAATGGCTTTCAAAACCTAGAGCGGCGCTGCACTTTACATTTCGATACATTTTTGATCGCTGATCCTACCACTGATTAGGACGATCTTGCCGACTGCAGCTCCAGCGCGCGCCCTTGCACACACAGCAGGCTGTTGCCTTGCCGGAGGCCGAGCTGGGGTTTTACTGCTAACATCTAAGTATAGAAATAGTGAACGAACCTGACGGTAAACTGACTACAGTTAGACCGCAGGCTTCTTTTTCCTTTTTTTCAAAGGCTTTTTTGAGTGACGGAGTTCCCCCGCCACTTTCGTAACTTAGACCAATTCTCTTTATAAGCTTAGCTG
>NZ_JAUBTS010000087.1:0-21240 GCF_036705105.1 Microcoleus sp. B9-D4 | reverse complement strand
AAACCAATCAGCAGCATAGCTAAACCGCCGATTAAAAGCGCTTGTAAATCAGCCACTGAAATCTTGAGCAGTTTACTTAGGGAGTAGTCAAGCAACCAACTCAACCCCCAAGCAATCGCAATAGCTGCTAACAAGAATAAAACGGCTTTCATTGCCATTGGATGCAGACTCGCTATCCACCCCAAAAGGGAGAAAGCGACGCACCCGGCAACGAAGTAATTTGCCAGATACATCGCTTTCATTTAGTTAGTCCCTCCCGTCAACTTGGCTTTAATCGCATCAATCCGAGTGCGGGCATCACTGTCAGCTTTATCAATCCCTAAACCCAGTCGCGCATAACCGGGACGCAAGCTGTGCAAGTGCTTAGCCAGTCGAGTGTCTGAGCGTTTTTTACCCAGTTCATTATCAGCCACAACACCTTCATATTTGCGGTGATGGCGGTGAACTTTGGCATCGGCTTCTTCGACTTTTCCTAGTGCTTCATAGGCACGTTTAGATTGTTTTGCACCGTCGGTTTTCTCTTTTGCCAAGTCCTTCATAGCGTCCGCTTCTTCCTTCGTGAAATAGCGCGGTGCTGGCACAACTGGAACACTACGGATGCTAGAAAAATTACCAGGATTTAGCGGGGTGATAACGCTTGCGTCAGTGCTTGCTAAAACTGTTGATTTGTCGATAGCGTGGCCACCGTCGTTGCTGGCAGTGAGTTTTCCAGCATCAGAATTGCCCCCAAAAAGGCGTAGTTGTAAGCTCATAATTTTGTCCCGATTTGAATGTTGATGCGAACAGGTGAGGGAAATAAATTCAAGGGATTGATTTGTCGCCACATAGACATTGCCAGCACAAACACTCCCGCCGATGCGAGTACGAGTGCGATGAGTTGCCCAAAATCAACCCAGTCTAAAAAGCTGGTGGAATTCTGGCGGGTGAAGCCACACACAGGGAACGAACCGTCCTTAGTCCAATCTAGGGTGTCTACAGTGTCTACAGCTTGCGGGTCAAGCAGTTCAGGTGTTGTGTCTACAGTGTCTACACTTAAACTGTCTACAGTGTCTACATTCACTGGGTCAAGCGATTCACCGTCAACGAGGTACAGTTCTAGCAGCGCTTCCCACGTAGCAGTTTTAGAAAGCTTCCCAAACTGTCTGGCGTCTTCATTGGTGAAGCCACGGCCATAGGCGATCGCCCGCAAGTGGTCAATGCGACGGTAGCTGACGGTTGGCTTAGTCATGGCAAAACCCCATCAACTCAATCATTAAGAGTTGCGATCGTCCGTCAAGACAATCGTCTGAAAATGTCATAATTATTCGGCTCCAACCGTTGTAGATGAACGTTTGGGGAAGTCGTGGTTTGGCTAGCATTGTCAGTGCTCGTCAACCGCGCATCAATCTTCCTTAGTTACTCACGATTGCAGACTTACACTTCCTTGTCAACACAGGGACTGTAAAGTTTTGTTTCAAATTATTCGGCAAGCAACTCCATCACTTCGTCAGGCGTAATGCCATAAATAGCAGCTAGCAGTTTGATATTTTTCACATCACCTCCCAACTGTTTAAGCACTTCGATCGCACTACCCAGAGGAATAGCTTCCTTTGTGGAATGAGTTAGTAAGTCAATTGTCGTCTTAGTATTGGCTCGTTTTTTATAAGTGCCTTCATTCATCTGCGTTGAATGCCCCAAACTCTTAGCTCTTGTTTCTTGGGACATCCCTGCCATTTGACCGTTGAGATTAGCTAGGTGGCGTAAAGCGTGAGACTGAGTAAAACCCTTATTCCATCTTTTTAAAGTAGCCCACGCACGGTCATTATATGCACCAGAAATTGTCTTTGGATTGTTCGATGTCAACCTAACTTCAGGCAATTGCCCTAATTTGATTCCCAAGCGCTCGATTAAATCCGAATGAGTCGGAGGAAGCATTGGTACACACAATCGGTAGCCAGTCTTAGTCGTGGTTTCTAACTTGGTTTTTTCCCCTACTACGGCAATCATTTTCGTGTTACTTGGTTCACTCAGTGCCGGAATAGTAATGCCATCTTTTGTCTTAAACGGTTCGTTGACGTTCTGAATCGCGAACACTTCATGTACTCGAAAACCATACACCACCTGCATTGAGAATACCCACAACCATCGTTTGCGTGACTCTAAGTTATATCGCTTATCCTCGGAGATAGCTAAAACTTCTTCGTGAAATTTAAAAAATTCATCCACTGATATAGACTGAAGGTCTTCTCTAAACTGTGTCTGTGTGCCGTTAATTTCTTTAAGGCGAATAAGCAAGTCAGTGTTACCAATAGTCTCAGCAAGCTTACGCATAGCGCACAAGCAGTTTTTGAAACATTTAGTTCCTACTTGCTTGCTGTGAACTACCAGTAGAATGTCTGCCAGGTTCAGGACTGTATTTTGTGGCAATAACTTGAAATAGTGTCCGTAAACACATCGCCAACTATATTGGTGGCTAGGATTGTTCTTGTCGCGAGGTTGACGACGCTTTGTGTGTCCATCCCAATATTCTTTCTCTACTCTTGCTATCGCTTCACCGAACGTCATCAAATCATTTTTGATGACGTTCTTTTCTAGAATCACATCATCATACCAAGCCAAGAACTGAGACTCGGTTTTTAGTGATTCTAAAGCGCTAGCGACTAGGTGAGCCCTCCTCAAAGCATCAGTAATCCCTTGCATTGTCAGGTAACACCCACAGGCTTTATTGACTCGCTTGACGCCTAACTTGAATTGAAGTGTTATGTAGCCACCGCTAGCTTTCCTGTCTCTTTTTAGTCCTACGCCCTTGGGGCATTCCTTCTGTGCTTGTTTGAAGTAGTCCAGAATCCGCTCGTAACCAACCAGGTAGTCTCCAGTGGTACTTGCCGTGACTGGATTAGACTTTTCGCTCATCTTTCGCTCCCTACTATAAGAATGCCGAGTTTGCTTGCTGTAGACAGCGTACAGCAAGTCGCTCGGTATTCGCTCAAATCCAAAACAGGACTTTCAGAGTAGGCACAAAAAATGGCTAGAACAACGTAAAAGCGTCGATAGAGAACTCAGCGCTAATTCAAATCCCACCCTCTCCGTTTTTGAGAAAATGCCTAATTTTTGGGCGCTCGCAACTTGGTCAGACACACCCGATTTCAATTGACAGCCATAAAGGCCGAGAGTCGATCGCTCAAACTCCCCTCCACTCCAATAACTCCCATTGCTGGAACTCTCTTAGGGTTCCCAGGCTCACCCACCAACGCGGATGATTTTCCCTGTCTTCCAACAGGCTCCTCGGGCGTACTTTTATCCTGTTTCCGAGGGACTCTCGGTACAGCATCCAAATAAATTCCCAGTCCATCCAGGCCGCGCTGCAAAATAACTTTTGCAGCATCCACATCGGCATCCTCATGATGGCCGCACTCTTGGCAGATAAACTTCTCCAGATCTCGATTTGTGGGACTGACATACCCGCACTCGCTGCATTCCTGAGAGCTAAAGTGAGGTACCGCTTCATAAACCAGAACGCCCGCCCTTTCGGACAAAATCTTGACTTTCTGTTTTAAGGAACCCCAAGCAGCATCAGTAATGGCTTTGTTCAGTCCAGATTTAGCAGATTGACCGTTAGGCAAATACTTTCCGTTTTCATCCTGCTTTGGTTTGCAGCGTGCCATCATGCCTTGAATATTAAGATTCTCAAACACAATCAGGTCAAACTGCTTGACCAAGCTATTAGCTATCTTCCATTGGTAATCCTCTCGTCGATTAGCAACTTTTTGTTCCAGTCTTGCTAAGCGCTGGCAGGCTTTTCTTCTGCGGCGGGAACCTACAACCTTGCGGCTGATAGCACGGTTTAGTTGGGATCGCGGACGCTCCATCTGTTGATAAAATCTGGGATTGGCAATGGTTTGTCCCGTACTCAGAGACATTAGCTTCTTGATACCCAGATCTACTCCTACTGCTGTTTTAACTTGATTTGCTGCTGGAACATCTGGAACCGACTCATCTTGCAACAGAACAGAGATATAAAAGCCATCTGCTTTTTTCCGCACAGTGACGGAACGAATGCTGAAACCATTAAGAAACGGTCGGGACTGAAAAAAGGAAATCCAGCCAATACCGGGAAGTCGGACTTTATTCCCTTTAAAGGCGACATCTCCCGGCGGGTAGGTGAAAGAGCTAAATTTACCCTGTCGCTTTGTTTTCGGATATTTGCCCCATCCTCGGAAAAAGCGCCCAAAAGCAGCATCAACCTGTTTTAGCATTTGTTGCAAAACATGGTGATAGATTTCTCTATACCAAGGACGCTCTTGCTTCAGGTCAACCAAATTGGCATCTTGTTGAGCGAGTGGAGTCCTTTTCTTGCCTTTTGCTGTCCAAGGATTGCCGTACAAAGCACCTTTGCTTAACGAGCAAGCAAGGGGGCAACACTCGGCTTGAGTTTCTATGAAGCAGTAGTTCCCCATAACAGGAAATCTTGCTTGCTCGTAGGCTTCTGTTCGCTCCCTAACTCTAAAGTTGTATTGCAAGCGAAGCAAATGAATCCACCGCTCGATTGTTTGAGCTTGTTTGGGCGATGGATTCAGCTTGTAAACGTAAGCAAGCAGCATAGTGTACTAAGTTAACCAGGCTACTGATTGAGCAGATGAGCAACTTGCTGCGCTGTGGAATGGGAGATGCTAGCGCATGAGCTCACCCCATTAGGATTGAGCGTGTTGATCCGCTTGGCACTGAGAACTTTGGCAAAATCTGTAGCAGCCAGTTCCTCCATTGTCATGCCATCTTTGCAGTTTTGTCTTTTTTTCAATCCTCTGGCTGTTCGGAAATCTTCCGTAGTACCAATGATCGGCTGATACACCCTCGCCTTGCAATGAGCAAAGTGCAGTGGAGCCTGAACCCCATGTTCATACAACGCTGCCTCGTAAAAGTCTTCTTTGGGAATAGAGTCAAGACGGGCTCCAATATATTCACGGCTTTTGCCTTGCTTTTCCCAATTTTTAACTGCCCTTTGCCGACTACGGCGAACGCCGAGTTCTGGATCTACTTCTTCTTCAATCCTTTCTTTGACAGCATTTCGCGCCCAATCACGAAACTCTGTAGACAAGGATTCGGCATATTCGATGGCTATCTTGTCTATGGCATAAGTTCCACCGCCTATACCTCCCCGAGTTGATATCAGACCAACATCTTTAGCTAATTTTCTGACTTGGCTTGCCCAAGCTCTGTATTTTTTACATGCAGAGTTAGCGACTGGTTGTTCTACAAAAGTTCTCTCGACAACGGGTTTTAACTCAAGCTTAGCTTCAAGCACTAATTCCAACAGCCGTTCACAGATACGCTTCTGTATCAACCACTTATCTAGCTCTTGGGATTTAACAGACCCGGCAGCTTTCCACATATCGGTCAGGCAGATTAGCCCACCGTTTTGCTGACAATGAATCACTAAACCTTTGTAATTCATGTTCTTACTCCGTAATTTCCCCATCGCAAAAAAACCTCCACTAAAATCCAAAACAGTCTTGACATATTTGTGACCGTGTGGTACTAGCTAAGGGTTGACAAATGTGCTATGATAAAAGCACAAGAAACTCTAGACCGCAAGAAATTAAATTCTTGCAGCTCAGGTGTATAGCCCAAAGCCACTACCGAGCAAGATCCTTATCTGTGGGGATGGTGGGACTCGAACCCACAAAAACCCTGGCAGGTTATCCGGTTAGGAGCCGGATGCGTTTTCCAGTTCCGCCACATCCCCAAGTAGAATGCAGCGGCGATACTTTGAATTAGGAACTCAAAGCATCGTCGCTGTTTGTTAACGGAGAAAATATCATTTGCGGTGTCATCATCGTGTTGCTCGCATTATTTGACTCGGATTATTCGTTGCACAAATTTGAAGCATAAAGATTTCGACCAAGCTTTTTCCACCTTTTATGTGTCTCTGCGCCCCGACGCAATTCTACGCTCAAGGAGTTTTTGGCTCGCCAAAATTCCTCTTCAGATTCCGCGTCAAATATAGCTTCGACAATCCGATCGACTAGCATTGGCTCTTGACGATCGTTCAAAACCTTTTCTATGGATTCTGTAAAGGTCAGCCCCAGGTACTGAGGACGCTTCATCTGAACAGGGTTGCGCTGATGTTTGTTTTGAGAGCTTGCTTTTTCAAGACTTGCATCTTCAAAAGCAGAACTCACATTAGCTAGACCTTCTTTTAGATGTTTGTCTGCACCAAGAGAACTTGTTAAAGCTACTTGGCCCACATTCAAAGCCAGTGTTTCTGTTTCGGAAACCACATCTGTGGGTGTTGATGCAACTTCATCAGGAGCCACCAGCGCCAGCATACCTTCGTAATAAACAATACTTGCTTTTAGTTTTACAGCTTCCGCCTGTACTTCAGCAAGTTCCGACTTCTGCTGGTTAATTTGCTCTTTCAACCACTTAACGTGCTGTTCCCGCCCAACATCCTGTGCCATAGCTCCTAAAACTTTCTGTGCTTCTCAGACGATAACACAACAAAACAAATTTAGGAACAAAAACAAGAAAAGAATGTAAATATTTCTCAATCTTTAAATAACATAAGATACCGCTGCTAGCTCCCAACAAAAAAACACCCCCACAGGGGTGCAGTTGCTTACCAGGTAAATTTTCTAGCCAACATACTCAACTAAACTCTTCGTCATCCGCCGGGTCGCCGTAGGGGTCTTCGCTGGCCGGACTCACGTCGCCGAAAATTCCAGCATCCGCTGCGTAGTCTGCGGGGTCGCCGTAGGGGTCTTCGCTGGCCGGACTCACGTTACCGAACTGTCCGTAGTCGGTACCGGCGTAATCAGCCGGGTCGCCGTAGGGGTCTTCGCTGGCCGGAGTCACGTTGCCGTACTCTCCGTACTCAGCGGGGTCGCCGTAGGGGTCTTGGCTGGCGGGAGTCACGTTGCCATACTCTCCGTACTCAGCCGGGTCGCCGTAGGGGTCTTGGCTGGCTGGAGTCACGTTGCCGTACTGTCCGGCATTGGAGGCATCTTGGTAATTGCCATCAGGATCGAGTTGCTCGCTGTCTGGCCCGACGATCGCATCTTTTAACTTCCGCAAAAATCCGTCTACCATGATAAAGTTCCTCTTTTTTATGTGCTGAAAAACGAATGTTTTAGATTGGGAATCCCAGATTTAATTGAAAGTCACAGAACCTGCAATCTAAAATCTCAAATGCTTAGACTACTGTGCCGGAACAGGACTTGTAGCTTCCGGCAAGGTAGTAAGGTCTCGACCGGTATTTTGGTTGTTGTACCCCTGGAATTCGCGGTAACGCGCTGCCTCGGACTCCGGAACTTTAATTCCTTCAGGCGGGGGCGTTACCCAGACCGCGCGATTCTGGGCATCGCGGTAGTACACCCGACCGTTTTTGGAAAGGTAATGTTTTCCCTGCGGCCCCTTTTCTTGTTTATTTTTGTGCTGATTGTAGATGTAGTAAAGGGCGGCGGCTCCTGCTAAAGTAATCCCTACTTTTTGAGCATTGCTCAGTCCTTTTTTCGCTTGTGGGGAAGGAGTGGGGGCGCGATTAGTTTGCACTCCTCCAGCGCGAGTGTTGTCAACAGGAGGCGGGGGAGCGTAAGTTCGCTCGTCAGAACCGCAAGCACTCACAAAGGGAAAGGTCAGCAGCGTTGTCAGCAGCAGAGCCATGAAGCGCGATCTTTTGGGTTCGGGTTTGATTGTGTTCATTGCCGCTCCGAATAGTCGGGATTATAGGTAGGGTGTGTTCTGGCGAGGTTGAGGAACCTGAGCTGCTGCTAACAGTTTTTAGAGTAAATTAATTTCTCAAAGCACTTTTGACAAAAGTAGTTGCTGAGAATTTAACAGCGCAGGTACGGTATTGCGTTTCTAGATTAATCATCCTCAAATCTCTCGATGATTTACTCATTCCAGGGATATAAATAAAGTTTCTTTTATTTCAGTCTGGAGGTATATGCAAATGCGCGCCTTCGGGGAAAAATAAATTCCGTTTATGGACTGCTCAAAGCAAAGTGAAGCAGACGGAGGGGGGCGAGTGCCAAGCTCAAAGCAGCACTAGCGAGGGAAAGGAGGGGGGATGTATAAGTTTGGCGGTGTTTAATTGCGCCGGACTGCTTGTCAGAGATGCCTGCAATTTTTTCGTGGGAATTCTGGAGAGGTCGATCGCACTATTGTAGCAATATATTAACCGCAAAAGAAAGCTATGAAAGCTTTTCAGAACTTGTATGAAATTTAAAAATTTACTTACTGCTGCTTTGTCGATCGCAGTTATATTTACTGCGGCAAAATATCTAACTTTTTCAAATCAACAAAACCAAGTCAAGCAATTGCTGGAAACCAAACAGTGTCCCGAATGCAATTTCAGCAATGCCAACCTAAAAGGATTAGACTTGCAAGGAGTCAACTTGCAGGGAGCCAACTTAGAAGGTGCTAACTTATCAGGAACAAAGTTGACCAATGCCAACCTAAAAAATGCTAACTTAAATAAAGCCAACCTGACCGGAGCTGATTTGGGCTGTAGCGGCATTACTTTCAACCTTGAGGCTAATGAAAAAGAAGCAAATATGGATTTTAATGTCACCGCTGTTCCAGAACAGAATAACCCAGAAAATGCAGTAGTTGGTTTTAATATGAAAGCAACGGATCGAGGAGCGACAATGCGTTTCAACCTCATGGGATGCGCTGAATTCTCAAATGCTAGCTTGCAAGAAGCTAAAATGCCCGATGGCAAAATTCATCCTTAATTGCAGCCCATAAAGCAATCTGCTGTGTCATCATTTGTCAACTTCTTTTCATTCTTTCTGCTCTCTCTTTTCTCTTTCTCTGTGTCCTCTGTGGCCTCTGTGGTTCATTAAAAAAAAACCGCCACCTGTCAGTCAGTCGGCGGTTTTTTTAAGCAACTAACAGCCGCCTAAAATTAGTGAGCAGAACCGTTACCGTGATACTTGTCAGTATCGTAGAATCCGTTTTTTGTACCGAAGAACAGACAGCAAACGGTGAAAACTGCTGTCAAGACTGCTAAAACTAACTTAACGTCCATAATTTACCTGCTGTGGTTGAGTGAGTGCAAATACTCAGATTGTAGAATCTTTTTGGCTGGCGCGGCCATCTACCAGCGTAGCGCCAGATTTGCTGGGCTGTACTCTGGTGCGGCAGTTTCCTGACGGCGAGACGATTCGGGGAATTATAGTCGAAACCGAAGCTTACGGCCCGGGAGATCCCGCTTGTCACGCTTACCGACAGCGAACTCCACGCAATGAGGTGATGTTCGGGCCTGCGGGTATGAGCTACATTTACCTAATTTACGGGATGTATCACTGTTTTAACGTGGTGACGGATGCAGAGGGAGTTGCTAGTGGTGTGCTGATTCGAGCTTTGCAGGTAGATGTGGTTCCAAAAGAATTCGCTGCAATTCCTGATAAGAAGCGATCGCGCCTCGCCGCCGGGCCTGGGAAACTGTGTAAGGTACTGCTGATCGATCGAACTTTAAGCGGTTTTCCCTTGGGTTCCGGCCAACCGCTGCGGTTGGAACACCGGAGCGAGCACTTTCAGCAAGCTGTGGAGGAGGGTACAATAAATTTTGTACAAACTACGCGGATCGGGATTTCTCAAGGAATGGATTTGCCTTGGCGCTGGTATGTAGGGAACTCTACGGCTGTGTCACAACTCTAGTAATCTCAAAGGTATCAGTGTAAATTTTGTCCCTTATCTCAGTGAAATTATGGCTTACTCTTCTGAAAATCCGATCGTACAACTCAAAAAATGCCTAAGCCTGGTTCAGGATGTTAGCACTCACACCGAAGCCAACCGGGCCTTCGAGCAATTGTGTGGGATTATCGATGCTGAAAACCCAATGGCCGCCCAACTTTTGGAGATGCTGTGGGAAGAAGCAATTATGGCGAGGCGATCGGCTTTATTTTGGCAACAAATGAGCGATGTTGAGAAAGATATGGCTAATAGAATGATGGAAAATATGACGCAAATGCGGCAAAACTATTTGCGGCTGATGCAGGAAATGTAAGATTTGGTAATGGGGAATGGGTAATTGCTAATTAGTAATTGCCCGGACTCTGCCCCGAAACGAGAAAAACGAGTAGCAGAAGCAGATTTAACTGTGGCGAAACTCATCGTCCACCAGGCAATATGTGCGTATTGAGCGCAGTCGAACCAAGTGAAAGTGAAAATGAGATAAGCAATAGCAACCGCTTCAATACCGCCCATAGAATAATTCAGCGCTAAACAGACATAATATCCCCAAACTGCAATGCCAGCAACCAGCCCCAAAATGCCAACAGATAAAGTAGTATCCAGAATCCAATTGTGAGCTTTGTAAGTAGGAGTTTCTCTAGTGCTGATTTCACCTTTTATGTTAATATAGTTGTAAGTAAATTCGTCTAAATTTACAACGGTCGGAGTTACTTGAGCATTTCGGATGTATGGATAGGCGATGCCCAAACCGTCAAATCCCCATCCAAATAGCGGGCGTTTTTTGATGCCGCGCGCTGAGAGCGTCCACATGGGCGATCGGCTGGACATGATTTGGGCGATCGAAGGTTTGCTCCAATCTAGGGGTCTGCTGACAGTCATGATGCCAATAGCGATTATGGCGATCGGAACAATAGCTACAAGGATTTTGTAAGATTTGCCTCTCAGCAAATAGACACTCGCAACCATCAGAGCTAAAATAGCACTTCGGGTAGATGTTAGCAGCAGCGCGGGAACAGTTAAAATTAAAGTAATTGCAGTTAATTTAGTTGTGGTAAATCTCGAAAACCAACCGACAAGAACAGTAATTATTATTAATGCTAAAACTATGGCGGCGTGACCTCTGTGGGAATACAATCCGATGGGTTGCTGTCCTTGAAAAATGCTGCTGGCATTAACATCAGCTCTGATAATTTGCCCCATTGTGGCGGTGTAGTCGATCCGCCAGTCGATGATTTGGGGGAAGATACTAAGAGAAAGAATCATGCCGCCAATTAGCAGTCCTTGGAATTGGGAATTTATGAGTTGCGGGTGTACGATTAGGAGCAAGCTGTTGCTGAGGGTGAAGGCGGCGATTAACAGCCAGTAGAGCCAGCCATCTCCCATTTGGTCTTGACCGAAGAAAGAGGTTAAGGGGAAAGGACTTTGTAGAGTGGAGATAGCTCCGATTGAGAGAAAAATTGTCCACAGTATTAGCGAGATTTTCCACTGTCGGGGAATGGTTAGGGCTTTTCTTTGTTCCCACAAGAGGGCGAGATTGACTCCTACTATTAGCCAAATAATTAATACTTTGGGGGAAGTCCAGATGAGGCCCCGGCTGCTTCCCCAGGGGTTAATGAGGATGATGCTGAGGGTAAACAGCACGGTGTAGAGGGTTTTCATTACTCTTTGTTTTTCCGGTTTTTGAGTCTTTTAATTACAGGCAATACAGCTAGAGCAAATAAAGTTCCTAATGCGGTGGTTGGTTCGGGAACGGCTGCGGCGGCGAGGGCATCCTCCTCGGCTTTTTTAGATGAGACTTTTGGAGTTTTTGCGGTGAGAGTATCGTCAAGATACGATAGTTCTGGGTCTTCAAGTAAGTCGGCACTGATGCCTGCTAAATCTACTTCGTTATAATTGTTATCCTCTGAAGATAGTTCTGGGTCTTCAAGTAAGTCGGCACTGATTCCTCCTATATCTGCGTTATTTTCGTTGTTGTCTGTTGATGATAATTCTGGGTCTTCAAGTAAGTCGCTGCTGATACTGGCTAAATTTACTAGGTTTTCATCGTTGTCTGTTGATGATAATTCTGAGTCTTCAAGTAAGTCGCTGCTGATACTGGCTAAATTTACTTGGTTTTCGTTGCTGGAAGCTGATGATAGTTCTGGGTTTTCTAGTAAGTCACTGCTGATACTGGCTAGGTTCGCATTGTTCAAACTATTGTCTGTTGATGATAGTTCTGGGTCTTCGAGTAAGCCGCTGCTGATTGCTGTTAAGTAGTCAGTGTTAGCTTTGCTACTGCTCTCAAAAAGTGAGCTTTTCCGCAAGCTCTGGGCATTAGCGTTTGGTATCGCAGAAATGGGAACCGCCCGAATCGGACGCCCACCCGGACGGGGTGCTGGTGCTGGACGCGGACTCGGTGCTGGCGCTGGACGAGGGCTGGGTGAGGGTGATGTAGTAGTTGTTGTTGATGTTGAGACAACGACAGTTGATGATGTTGACCCCAGTGGAGATGTTGCCCAAGGTGCAGGTGTCGGCAAAGGTGATGGAGTCCAAGGTGAGGGCGTGGGCAAAGGTGATGGGGTTGGTGTTGCTGTTGCCCAGGGTGCAGGTGTCGGCCAGGGCGAGGGAGTCCAAGGTGAGGGCGTGGGCAAAGGTGATGGGGTTGGTGTGGGCGATGGTGATGGTGTGGGCGATGGTGATGGCGATGATGCCACACAACCTATTCCGCCGCCACCGCTGCCACTGCTGGCGATAATCGTGCTACCGCTTTTAGGAGAGAAACCTGGTGGACAAAGTGCAGATGGAGATGGATTTAGATTGGGAATTGGTGGAAATGATGGAATTGGAATTACGGGAATTGGAATTACGGGAACTGGAGTCGGAGTTGGCTTTGGAACGGGAGCGGGGACGGGAACTGGTTGTTTCCGGCGAAATATTTGATTTCTCCAACCCCATTTGATTCCATTGTAAATTATGACTTTCCTGGTTGTGCTTTGTGGAATAAAAACCTCTTCCACTAAGTATAGTTCCGCATTCCAGGTATGATTGTTCAAGGGATCTGCTCTATATGGTGAATCTCCAAAATACTTGTATGTAGATAAACTTCCTTCATAACCGGAATAGTACGGGCTTATTTGTCCTCGCTTGATGTCAAGAATATTTTCAATGTCATTATGTATGTCAGTTGTGAGACTGTGGTTACTCTTCACCCGTTGAATCCACTTGAGTTTTGTGGGATTTGCACTCTTAATTTTTGGGTCGTTACCTTTGGGATCGAACTGTAAATAAATATTAGACCCAACTCCTCCTTCTGTCGAGAGCATTCCGCAGTCAGTTTGAGGACCGCAGGCGTAATAATCTTTAATGTTAAAACTTCCCTCTAATTCTTGTCCTGTCTCAAAAATCCATTTGCCCGGATACCTTCTCGAAAAATCGGCTAGCAAGCTTTTAAGCTCATTAGTTCCACCTGGTTTAATAACAGTAGGTGGAACGATCCAAGCCGCACCCTCCGCATCTCCCACAGTGTAGGGGACATAGTAGTCTGGATTTGTTAATAACTTAATAGTAAAGGCAACTCCCGGCTGAGCTGTGAGTGTGATTAAAACTGTTGTTGTGAACAAAGCTAAAGGATACTGTTTCGATACCATTTTTTTGCTCCTCATAAGTTAATAGCTAAAAAAAGATTAGCTTTTTTTGAAATCATCTACGGAGAGTCACCAGGACTCAACTTCACATCATCGGTGCACTATACGAAATTCTTCATAGGGCGTAGCAACCGCACCCGTCCACATAGGTTCTAAGAATTGCCATGGTGTCATCCCTACATCAATTTTTCCTGTTTTCGAGCGGTTTTTATAACTAAACCTAACACTATATACACCTGGTCTCAGATTGTACAAACTCCAAACTCCACCAGTACCGTCATAGCCTGTAAGTCTAAGCTGAAAGTCACGCCAACAGAGCTGACAATTTATAAAAAATGTCAAACTTTCTTTGGGATGAACCAACAAAAAATCTGATGCTGTCGGTAAGTTAGTTGCATTTCTAGCATAACTTCGTTGTATTAATTTCCCATTCTCTCGCTTGATTTCGGGCGACAAGCAGAAAAACATAAACCTATAGGATATAGGGGAATTGTTAGTAAGGCTAATTCCAAACTGTACCTTTGTTTTACTCTCTACATTTGGAATTTTTAGTTCTCGCTCTGGGACTAATGTTTCAAACTGGATACCATCAACTTCAACAGCATTATTTTTACTTGATTCGGGAACAGTCATGATGTTTGTCCTCCTTATTTTCGATCCTAATTCATCTCAAAGCTCTATTAAGCGAAATTCAACAAAGGGAGTATCCACCCACCCAGTCCAAACTTTTTCTATTGGCCGAGTTGCAATCGACTCCCCAGCAAGATTTTTCTTTGGTATGGTGTCGCTCGCATTGTAATACTGGAAGCGGAAGTGATATATACTTGGCTTGAGTTCGTCAAAAGAGCCTGCGCCACCATTTCCGCTAGAGACAATAAGAGAAAATTGGCTATGATTAGTCCAGAAGAGGCTGATACCTGGAAAAAATGTCACACTCTTTCCAGGTGGAACTAACAGAAAGTCAGATTCTTCAATCGCTCTCATCCAGTCGTTAGCATAACCACTCCACTTCACCTGACCCTCTGGACTTACAAGTTCTGGGGAAAAACTGGCACAGAAGAGGAAGTGAAATGGGGTTAGAGTATTATTTGCGATCCGGATACCAATCTCTACAGATTGGTATGAACTCTCACTCTTATTTGGCAGGGTTAACAATGGTTCCGGTATGAGAGTTTCAAAACTAATCCCATCTACTTCCACTGCACTGTTATTCAATCCAACAGGTTGAATTAGGCGAAAATTAGCTAAGGGAGTTACCAACTGACCGATCCCAGTTACTTCTATTTTCTCTAGAGGTACTTCTTTTCCCTCTAGTATTTTTCTAATGTTAAAAACAGTGAATGGATTTGTGTATACTATCGTCCCAGTCGGAGTTTCATAAGTGAATTGAACCTGATATTTGCCTGGCCCAAGAGTATCAAAAGACCAAGATTTATCGAGGTCAATAGGGCTTGCATCGTAGGTTGGGCGATGTAATATCAGTTGAAGTAAATTATTTTGCCAAGACAGTCTTCCCTCCATAGAGGTGGATATCTGCTGTCTGATCCCAACTAAGGAGCCATGATATTCTCCGTTCCCAACTTGCCTATTTATCGGTTCTCTTCGGTGCAGTGCTTGACCATCTGGCCCGAATATTTCTGGAATTAAAGCATCATAATCTATAGCCAAGGGAATAGCGACTGGTGTATTATTAGTCAGGCTGACAGTAAAGCTGAATTCAGCAGTGACACCGGGCTTATTTTCGGGGATGGAGATTGCCACAAATTCTGGCCATTCCATTTTCAATTGAAGGTCATTTTCTTTCAGTTGAAGGTCATTTTGTTTGAACTTTTTGCTGCGCTTAGATTTTCTAGATGCCATGTTTGTTACCTTTTCAAGTTTTAAATCTTGATTTCCGACAGCTTGTATACTTCCATCGGTTACTACCAGGAGCGCCGCCATTACTAAAGCTAATAAAAACCGGAGAAAATACCTCATCGTTCGCCCCCTGAATTACAAGACAATCAACGAAAAAACCAGAACTACACCGCCGCACCAATTATCATAAGCCAAACAGGACTTCTCCCAACGGACACTCGACTCTCCGGGATGTTCAACCAAAGTATACTTGTAATATCCCAATACACGCTGACAATCATTCTTCTGCGGTGCAGAATTCGGTCAATAATAGGAAGATTTTGACCAATAATTGTCTGGCATACTCTGCCGTATACTGGGCTGATAACCGTAAGTTAAATCCAGCCTTGAACGAGGAGGAAAGCCTTCTTGAAGAGCAAGTTCTTTCTGCGTTACCTGCACAAAATCCAGACTTCAACTCAAAGGTTAGAAAGGGTTCAATTGTTTGATGGTAACTGATACAAAACTCGGTACGTGCGAGCTTTTTAGTTGAAGAGAGTGAGATTTGTCCCAGGAATGCTTTTCGCTGCGGTGTTTTTCCAGTAGTTCATAACTATTCATTCGATTTCCCTGATTAATGAATTGATAGCTAACAATTGAACTGATGCACTAAAATTAGCATGACTATTTGGATATAAATACAGGGTTTATACGGAGCTTTTTGGAATTCAGTTTGTATCTGAAACTAATGCTCAACTAGAGATTTATCTGTTAAAAAGAAGTTAACTTCACAGAATCTTTATAAAAAAATCTGAGTTCCGGCGTTTCGGATCGGTTGTTGTCAAAAGCGTCAAGAGGACTGCTGGAAATGAAATTGGCACTCTCGCACACAAGCTAACTTTACACAATCTTCACAAAAGAGAGAAATTGTGTCAACTTAACACTTATGTAACAGGACTTACGTATCGCACACAGACTAAAGAAACCGGGTTTTTTACCGAATCTGCGGGTTACAATCAAAGATTTCCGTAAAAAAACCCGGTTTCTGAGCCCCCATGCGTCCATGACTGTTGATATAAAATCCGGGTGCACTGAAATTATTTGTTTGTAAAATTTGGTAAAATTCGCAGTTGCGGTTTTTTCGTCATACCGCAACTGCAAACTTTTCCTACTTCATTAAAGCAGCACCGCAGTTGTAAAGTTCCCGCGCGTAATCAGTCCAAGTTCCCTGTCCCCAATAGCGGAAACAGCTTGTTTGCACCAACAAATTGTAAAGCAAAGCTTGCTGGTATTCAAACTGCTTGGTAACTGTCGCATCTTGCTGCAACAGCGGGTCGTATTTTTGGTGAAATGCAGCGCTGAGTAGATTCATCGGTTCTAAGACATTTTCGTAGCCTTTCACCCAACTCAAATCGTTAGTCCAAGAAGCACCATCCATGTGAAAATTATGGTCTGTTTGCTTGAGTTGGGCGATCGCACTTTCCACTTTTTCCGGCGTCGCACTATCAGGATCGACTAGGTGCCAGATTTTGTGCTGGTTAACCCCTTGACAAATCGGATAATCATCAGGATTAACACCCGCCGCTTCAATAATCTCCAAATATTCAGTGCCGTTTAAACCAACAACACCGGATTTTCCCCCGCCTTGTTCGCGGTTTTCGTGCCAAGCTTTGACAAAAGCGCTGGGAAATTCATTCATCATCACGCCGCCATTTTCGCCGTCGGCAATCTGAGTGACTAAAGAAGGAACTGTGACATTGCCAATTTGCTGCTTATTGCGTCCTTTTGCTTCGTAATAAGGCTGCATTTGACCAACCAATTTCGTATCTGAACCTTGGGTTTTAATCAAAGCCGTGATGCTGATTGTTTCGCCGTGAGAATTGCGGGCCACTAAACGGTTGGGAATGTATTTTTGATCTTGCGACAATCCCGAACCGTCGGGATTTTCTACAGAATGTTCTTGCACCATCAGCCAGCGATAGCCGCATTCTTTCAAAGCTTTGATGTATTCGTAAAGTGTATCTGGGTGATTGGGAAAGTGCATTTCTGGGGGCGAAAAACCTTTGACGCGCTTCAGGGCATCCAAGCCAAAAATGGCCGCAAAATGATGTTGCCATGCTTGAATTTGAAGTTTGATGTCGGGAATGGGAGTTGAGGGAATGACGGCGTGACTCCACATTGTGCCCAGCCATTCTACGTGAGGTTGATATTGAGGATCGCAGGTAATCCGCTTGAGATTATCAAAGATATCGTCGCGTCCCATTTGGCGCAATCCCCACAATAAGTTGCCCGAATAGTCGAGCATAATGCGCGGGTTGCAGCCTTCGGCAATCAGTTGGGGAATAAATTCTCCCATGCGGGAATAGCACCAAGCAAACACTCCGGCGTTGTGGTTGTCTCCTTGGTTGGGATGTTCAAACATATGCTGGAGATTGCAGATCAGTTCGCCGTTTGCACCCGCAGGAATGGTGGGTTGGTGCATATGCAGGGCGCAGGCGAATCCGGCTTGAATGTTTTCTAGGCGCAGATTTGTGGTAGGTAGAAAGATTGGTTCGTTGCTATTGGCTGCGGCCTTAATTTCCGCTTCGGAGCCGCAAATATTGGGTAATCCTGAGTTGATTTCTTGTAAAATGGGTAAATTGGGAGATTGTGCGATCGCAGGCATAAATTTTTCTCAACAATTGTGGAGGAACCGTGTCTGCTATTGCTAAGATAGCTAGATACTTTAACAGTAGCAGAGGATGTCTGCAAAAGATAAATTTCACAGGATAAGTCCGGGAGCGCGGCAGATCCTAATCTTGGGTAAAATGTTTAACACATTTCACGTAAATAGGCGAGGTAAATTATGAAATACGAAATCAAGGTTTTGGAACCAACCGATTTGTGGTACGTTCAAAATAACATCAATCCAGAAACGAACAAGTTTTACCATCCCACTAAGAATATTCCCCTCGTTCAGCAAGCGGAAATTAACTTGAACAATTCGGGAGTGATTGTTCAAAAAGGTGCGCTGCATTGGTGTATGGGGAAATTGACTTCCGGTGTTTATAAAACGGATAACCGTTTAAAAGATATGTGGGTATCTTTGACAACGGAAATGGACTACAATGCTCCTGTATATCAAGGCACTGGTACGGTGAAATTGGAACCGAGACAAAAAGGCTATTTCCTGCATTATACGCCGATCGCTCTGTCGGATGGGGAGCAGTGGGAATTTGATGACGGTGTATTTCAGTTTTGTTCGGACAATGTAGTTATCGGTGCTAAAAAACTGAAATTCCGACAAGTGGCTGCTTCTAATGACGGTAGGTGGAGAATTGCTGTTACAGCTTTGCGCGAGCAAAAAGCTATAGTTGTAGCTGCTACAAATTCACCGGCTAAGGTTGTCGAACTCAAACAAGGTGAAACTTTGATAGCTGATTGCGATTTGGTGAAAGGATTTACCAAGGGGATTGAAGAAGATTATCGAAAATTAGGTCATTTTGGCAAAGGCGGTGGAGAGGGTTATGTTTGGTATTATCAGGGGAAAGGTAAATTATTAATATGTGAAAATGATGCTATGGGTTTGGGTTGAGTTATTGCATTTTTTTCGATCGGTATGAGAATTATGAGTGGGATTTATGTAAGATAAGGAGGAAGAAACATCGCACACAAATTTGCAGGCATGAAAGTGTCTGAGATTCTCAAAGGTAAAAAAGGTAGTATAAAACAAGCACAGATTCCGGCCAATTCGCCAAGTTGGGAAGAATTTAGCGAAATGATATGGGAGCAAATAGAAAGAGGTGCTGAAGAAAATATCCCAGGCTTTAAGATGGTTCGCAAATTGTTGAGCGATCGGAGATTTGATAGATGAAAAATAATGGATTTGACCAACTAATATTATTTTTGCAAAAATTGGAAAAACAGGCGATCGATTACAGTTTAGCGCATCATCGCGATGAAGCTATGATGGTAATTGTAGCTGTACCTGGGGAACGGTGGGAAATTGAATTTTTGAGTGATGGTTCGGTGGAGGTAGAGAAGTTTGTCAGTAAGGGAGAAATTGTTGGAGAAGAAGCTTTGAGTGAGTTATTCGATCGCTATTCGGAACTAGACGAGACAAATGGCGATTTGACTCAAAAGATTGAGTTGACAAATGCGAGAAGATGAGTTATGTTTTGCAGAATTTGCGATCGAGTTGCAGCAATGCCGAAACGATATCGCCCATCGCAACCGCCGCAAATTCGGCTTCTGGGAGCCCGATCGCCCTGTATTCCCAATGGCCTACTTGCTTATTTGGCGAGAAACCATATACTTTGTCATGTTAAGAAAATATCTTTTTGATTCATCCAGGAGCGAGAAAAAAAATGTACATTGTACAAATTGCCTCGGAGTGCGCCCCCGTCATCAAAGCAGGAGGTTTGGGCGACGTAGTTTACGGTTTGAGTCGGGAGTTGCAGAATTCCGGCCACTGCGTCGAGATTATTCTACCCAAGTACGACTGCATGAGGTACGACCACATTTGGGGACTTCACGAGGCCTACCGGGATCTGGCTGTGCCCTGGTACGGCGGCGAAATCCTCTGTGATGTCTTGTGCGGCTGGGTGCACGGGCAGTTGTGTTTTTTCATCGAACCTCGCTCTCAAGATAACTTTTTTAATCGCGGCTGTTATTACGGGTGCAATGACGACAATATGCGGTTTGCATTTTTCAGCAAAGCCGCTTTGGAATTTTTGCTCAGAAGCAACAAGCGTCCCGATGTGATTCACTGTCACGATTGGCAAACGGGTTTGATTCCAGTCATGCTGTTTGAAATTTACAAATACAATTGGATGGAAAATCAGCGAGTCTGCTATACCATTCACAATTTCAAACATCAAGGCATGGGGGGTAGCGATATTTTGAATGCAACGGGTTTGAATCGAGAGGATTATTATTTTGATTACGATCGCCTCCGAGATAACTTTAACCCTTTTGCTATCAACTTTATGAAAGGCGGCATTGTTTACTCGAATTTTGTCACCACGGTTTCGCCCCACCATGCTTGGGAAGCTCATATGGGCGAGTGTGGCTACGGTTTGGGGCACACCTTGCATTTATATCAAGAGAAGTTTCGCGGGGTGCTCAACGGCATTGATTACGATGTGTGGAATCCTGAGACCGATCGCTATATTCCGCACCACTACAATCAGGAGGATTTGGCAGGAAAAGCCAAAACTAAAAAAGCTTTGCGCGATCGGCTGTTATTGCGCGATGCTGACAAGCCTATTATTACCTTTATCGGTCGTTTAGACGACCAAAAAGGTGTCCATCTCGTCCACCATGCAATTTATTACTCTCTGAGTAAGGGAGCGCAATTCGTGCTTTTGGGTTCCGCGACGGAAGCGGGAATTAACGCGCATTTCCAGCACGAAAGACAGTTTTTAAATGATAATCCAGACTGCCATTTAGAACTAGGTTTTAATGAGGAACTGTCGCACTTAATTTACGCCGGTGGGGATATGATTGTGGTTCCCAGTAATTACGAACCCTGCGGGCTGACTCAGATGATCGGGTTGAGGTACGGCACTGTTCCTGTGGTGCGGGGAGTTGGCGGTTTGGTGAATACTGTGTTCGATCGAGATTACGACACCCGCCACCTGCCGGAAGAACGCAACGGTTACGTGTTTTACCAAACCGACTACTCGGCTTTAGAGTCGGCGCTTGATCGGGCGATCGGATTGTGGTATGACTATCATGATGAATTTGAAAAACTCATGCTTCAAGGCATGAATTGTGACAATTCGTGGAAATATCCAGCTAAAGACTATGTGGAAATTTACGAGCTAATTAGACACAAATAAGCCGTAGGATCTCAGATGCTGCACCATTGTCAAGAACGGGCTCTGGGGCCCGTCCCACAAAGAATGAGTTTTCTCGCTTCACAGGCCGAAAAGCCTGTTCATAAAAGGCTTATTGAGAATGGTGCAACATCTCAGATGAAATTGTTGTGGGGAGTAGGGGTTGGGCGTCCCGCCCGCCCGAAAAATACAACGCAAGATGCCCGACAGCTTAGGATCGCGAATTAAATAACTTACAATTTTAATTGTTATTGTGGGATGGGCGTCCCGCCCGTCCAAAAAGGACG
>NZ_JAUBTS010000086.1:0-22984 GCF_036705105.1 Microcoleus sp. B9-D4 | reverse complement strand
GGATGGCTCCGACAGACCAACCCCACGAAAACTTCATCTTCCCTGAAGAAGTTCTGCCTCGCGGTAACGCACTTTAAAAAAATCAGGATTTGGATTTCAGATTAATTTACTTTTTTTAAATTAATCTGAAATCCAAATCCCAATTCCCCGGCGCAGGCGCGGTACTCCCGTGCCCTACTAGGGAACAAAAAAACCCAAAATCCAAAATCTAAAATCGTTGGAGGTTCTACCGGGTGGTAACGCTCTCTAATTCCTACGCAAGCGGTCGCGACCAAGAATCCTCCGGGTTCGCTTGGTGGTCTGGCAACGCTCGTTTAATCAATCTCTCCGGCAAACTGCTGGGCGCCCACGTCGCTCACGCTGGCTTGATCGTGTTCTGGGCGGGTGCAATGACTTTGTTTGAAGTCGCTCACTTTATCCCAGAAAAGCCCATGTACGAACAGGGCTTAATTTTGATGCCCCACGTCGCTACTTTGGGTTGGGGTGTAGGCCCCGGCGGTGAAGTCACTGATATCTTCCCGTTCTTCGTAGTCGGCGTTCTTCACTTGATTTCATCTGCAGTTCTCGGTTTGGGCGGCATTTATCACGCCGTTCGCGGCCCGGAAGTTCTCGAAGAATACTCTTCGTTCTTCGGCTACGACTGGAAAGATAAGAACCAGATGACCAACATCATCGGCTATCACCTAATTTTGTTGGGTGGCGGTTGCTTGCTGTTGGTAGCTAAGGCCATGTTCTTCGGCGGTGTCTATGACACTTGGGCTCCGGGCGGCGGCGACGTGCGTATTATCACGAACCCCACTCTGAATCCGGCTGTGATTTTTGGCTACTTGGTGCGCTCTCCTTTTGGTGGCGAAGGCTGGATTGTCAGCGTCAACAACATGGAAGACATCATCGGCGGTCACATCTGGCTGGGCCTGATTTGTATCGCTGGCGGTGTTTGGCACATTTTGACCAAGCCTTTCGGCTGGGCTCGCCGCGCCTTAATCTGGTCTGGCGAAGCTTACCTGTCTTACAGCTTGGGCGCTTTGTCCCTGATGGGCTTCATCGCTTGCTGCTTTGTCTGGTTCAACAACACTGCTTACCCCAGCGAATTCTACGGCCCGACGGGCCCGGAAGCTTCTCAAGCGCAAGCTTTGACCTTCCTGATCCGCGACCAACGCTTGGGTGCTAACGTCGGTTCTGCACAAGGCCCCACCGGTCTGGGTAAATACCTGATGCGCTCTCCTACTGGCGAAATCATTTTCGGCGGTGAAACGATGCGTTTCTGGGATTTCCAAGGCCCTTGGTTGGAACCCTTGCGCGGTACTAACGGTTTGGACTTGAACAAAATCAAGAATGACATTCAGCCTTGGCAAGCTCGTCGCGCGGCTGAGTACATGACTCACGCTCCTTTGGGTTCTTTGAACTCTGTGGGCGGTGTGGCGACTGAAGTTAACTCGTTTAACTTCACTTCTCCTCGTTCTTGGCTGTCCTGTTTCCACTTTGTGATGGGTTTCTTCTTCTTGGTCGGCCACTTGTGGCACGCTGGTCGCGCTCGCGCGGCTGTCGCTGGCTTTGAGAAGGGTATCGATCGCGAAAATGAACCAGTGCTGGCTATGCCTGATTTGGACTAATCGATCGAATTTATTTCTGATTTGATTGTCTAGTTGAAAAAGGCTCCTGCTTAACTGCAGGAGCTTTTTTTTGACCTAATAATATCTGAAAAAGCTACGGATTGTCGATCGACTGTTCTCCGAACCCGCTAGCAGCAGATAGAATCCTAGACTTAGAAACCAGGTTTCTGAGTTAACCTGTTGAATTCAATCCTGTTTCTTTCCGTCAGCTCTTTCCTCAGCGAGCTTTTGCATCCAGGACTGAGATATTTCGGTGCGACCTTCCTCGCTGGCGGTGAATGACTCTGCAAGTCTTACAACTTGACAATTTTCATCAGTTAGGGTATGAGACTTGCAAGGCAGGCTCTACAAAGTTTATATTTAAAGTACCAAAGTTTTAATCCCACACAATGGAAAGTTGCACTGAAAAGTTGCAATTTTAAGGCAGATCGCTACAGGTGCAAAACTAATCGACGATCGGCATCAGGATATTTATATTTTATTAAATGGCTGTGCTTGCCGAATTTTTTAACAGGCACAAAACTTTTGGGCCACTTACTATTATTGCTAGGAAAGCAAAAGATTAATAATGGACTCATTAAAGATCGAAAATCTCAAGGTGAGGTTCGATCGAGCAAATTTGCTCGAACGCATCGCCAACCGCATTCGTCGCTCTCTAGAACTACCCGAAATTCTGAGCGCAACAGCAGCAGAAGTTCAATCCTTCTTGGGAACAGACAGAGTAAAAATCTACAAATTTCATAGCGACGGTAGCGGTGAAGTGATTGCCGAATCAATTAACGGCAACCGCTTGCCATCCCTATTGGGTCTGCATTTTCCAGCAGACGATATTCCCCCTCACGCCCGCGAACTGTTCGCGCAAGTACAGGTGCGATCAATCGTCGATATAGATTCCGGGCAGCTAGGCCAAAGTCCGCGCCGCGAGGCGGTTTCCGGCCAACTGCTGCCCGACGAAATGCGCTTTCGTGCGGTTGACCCCTGCCACGCTGAATACTTGACTGCACTGGGCGTCAAGGCTTGCTTAGTAGTACCAATTTTTCACGGCGAAGAATTCTGGGGGTTGTTGGTATCTCACCACTCCGAGTCCCGGAGTGTGGCAGAAAACGAACTCCAAGGCGTTCAGATGGTGGCAGATCAGCTCGGCGTCGCCATAGCCCAATCAACCCTCCTCGCCCAAGCGAGGGCGAAAGCTCAACGGGAAGCAGCCGTCAACCGCGTCGCCGCAGCCCTTAACTCCCCGCCGGCGATTGAACTCCAAACAGCTTTGGCAGAATCGGTAGCAGCACTAGACGCCGCCGGCGGCAGGCTGTGCATTTTCGCCACACCATTCATTTCCGACAGCAGCAAAGTTCCGAATCTAGTTCCCTATTCGGATAACTCCACTGGCGAACTCACAGTCTACACTTGCGGCTCAGGGCCGAAGATGCCAATTTCGGCAAAATACCCGCAGGTTGAGCAATACAGCGTCTGGCACGAATATTTTAAATCCGGCGAGCAACAGGTTTGGGCAATTCCCGACTTGTACCAACTTAGCAGTTTGAGAAGCCTGCAACCTGCATTTCGATCGACCAAAATTCGCAGCATTTTAGTCGTACCGCTCAGAACCCGCCAGCAAATATTCGGTTACTTGACCATTTTTCGAGAAGAATTTGACACCGAAACTCTCTGGGCTAGACAGTTTGATAGCGACGAGCGACTCGCCCAATCTCGGATATCTTTTGAAGCGTGGAAAGAGTCAAAAACAGCTCAAATTCGCGAATGGAATGCTGAAGAAATTGAATTGCTCCACATTTTTGGCACGCACTTTTCTAATGCTATTAACCACTACCAACTCGATCGACAAATAGAGGAACTTAACACCAATTTAGAAAATCAAGTTCAAAAGCGCACTGCTCAACTACAGCAGTTGACCCAACAGCAGCGAGTGCTGTTTGAAGTGGTGGCAAAAATGCGGCAATCCCTCGACTTAAACAAGATTTTTAGCACGATGTCCCAGGAAGTGCGGCGGGCTTTAAATGCCGATAGAGTGGCGGTTTACCGCTTTGATTCCGCATCAGAATTTAACGACGGCGAATTCGTTGCCGAAGATGTTTTGCCAGATTTTCGGTCAGCAATGGCAGTCAAAGTGAACGATCGCTGCTTTGGAGAAAACTACGCCAATCTTTACTCTCAGGGGCGAGTTCACGCCATGTCCGACATCAGACAAGCCGGACTGCAAGATTGCTTTCAGAAAGTCTTGGAGCAATTTCAGGTCAAAGCTACTTTAGTTGCACCGATTATGAAAGGCAACGACCTTTGGGGGTTGCTTTGCGTACACCAATGTTCGGCTCCCCGCAACTGGGAATCTTCCGAAATTAAGTTTGCTACCCAAATTTCCGCTCAGCTAAGCATCGCTTTAGAACAAGCCGATTTGCTAGCTCAAACTCAGCAGCAAGCAGTTGAGTTGCACCGGGCAGCAGAGCAGGAGCGAATACTGTTTGAGGTAGTTGCTAAGATTCGACAATCTCTCGATTTAGATACAATTTTTCGTACTACAACTACAGAATTGCGGCGGATATTAAAAGCCGATAGAGTTGGCATTTATCGCTTCTATCCGAGTTTAAACTTTAATGAAGGCGAATTTATTACCGAAGATGTTTTGCCTGGTTTTTCTTCGGCAATGGATGTAAAAGTTCGCGATCATTTCTTTAGCGAAAAGTATGCCAAAAAATATAGTCAGGGACAGATTCAAGTGCTACAAGATGTCGAAAATGCAGGACTTTCAGACTGCCATGTTGCTCTTTTAGCTCAATTTCAAATTAGAGCTCAGGTGATTATGCCGCTGATGAATGGCAGTGAACTTTGGGGTTTGCTGTGCGTGCACCAGTGCAGCGGTTCGCGCCATTGGAACACTTCGGAAATTCAGTTTGCTACGCAAGTGGGAATTCAGTTGAGTGTAGGATTAGAACAAGCAGATTTGTTGGCTAAAACGCGGCAGCAATCAGTTGATTTGCAGTGGGTAGCCGAGCAACAGCGGATACTGTTTGAAGTGGTGGTCAAGATTCGGGAATCTCTCGATATCGACGCAATTTTTAAGACGGCTACTCAAGAAGTTTGTCAGTTTATGCAAGTCGATAGAATAGCCGTTTATCGCTTCAATCCTGATTTTAGCGGTCAATATATTGCCGAATTTGTAAAAAATGGCTGGAGGAAATTGGTAGGGGAAGGTATCAATACGGCTTGGCAAGATACTTATTTGCAGTCAAACCAAGGCGGCAAGTATCTGAATAATGAAACTATAGCCGTTGACGATATCTATCAAGCTTGTCACTCCGAGTGTCACGTCGGTATTTTAGAGCAATTTCAGGTGAAGGCTTATGCGATCGCGCCGATTTTTGTAGGACAAGAACTTTGGGGTTTGCTGACAGCGTATCAACATTCTGGATGCCGCTGTTGGGAAAGTTCAGAAGTTAACTTTTTAGCTCAGATTGCCAATCAGTTAGGCGTAGCTATCCAACAAGCCGATTTGCTGGCTCAAACCAGACGCCAAGCAGAACAAATCGCTCAAAGTTTAAAGGATTTGCAGCAGACTCAAGCTCAATTGATTCAAACTGAAAAAATGTCGGGTTTGGGGCAACTGGTAGCCGGGATTGCTCACGAAATTAACAATCCGGTTAATTTTATTTACGGCAATCTCAATCACGCTAGTGAATATACTGCTAGCTTACTGAGTTTGCTAGAACTTTACCAGCAGCAATATCCCGATTATAGTCCTGAAATAGACAAATTGAGTGAAGATATTGACTTGGAATTTCTGCTAGAAGATTTGCCAAAATTGCTATCGTCAATGAAGGTGGGAGCAGATCGCATCCGTCAAATAGTTCTGTCTTTAAGGAATTTCTCTCGTCTTGACGAAAGTCAAATGAAGGCGGTTGATATTCACGAGGGCATTGACAGCACGCTGTTAATTTTACAGCACAGGCTGAAATCTAATGCGGACGGTGCAAACATTGTGCTAGTGAAAGAATACGGCATTTTGCCTCGAGTTGAGTGTTATGCTGGACAGTTGAATCAGGTGTTTATGAATGTAATCGGGAATGCGATCGATGCTTTGGAATCGCACAAGTTGCTCGCTGGTCAATCTGTAGCTCCTCAAATTAAAATCTCTACTGCTGTTGGTCAACTTAATGGTACTATTCCTAGCGCATTGATTCGGATTTATGATAACGGTACGGGAATTTCGGAATCTATGAGACAACGCATATTTGACCCTTTTTTCACGACTAAGCCAGTGGGGAAAGGTACTGGATTAGGACTGTCAATTAGTTACCAAATTGTGGTAGAGAAACACGGCGGTGTTTTAAAATGCAATTCGGAATTGGGGAAAGGTACTGAGTTTGTGATCGAGATTCCGCTGCGACAGCAGTCATTAGTCATTAGTCATTAGTCATTATGGTAAAATCCAGCCAACAATCAACAGTCAACAATCACGCAGCGTACAGCAGAAATTGATATAATTCATCGGCGTTAATCTGTGTTGATCTGCCCTCATCTGCGGTAAAAAAAAGATAATTTATGAACCGCCCCGGACAAGGGATTGACGCTGATTCACGCAGATGCAGATGCGATCGCATAGCCATTTTGCGGCATGGCGGGTGACAGTTGCCTAAGTCCTGATGCAAAAAGATGCCTATTTAATTGACTTTCATAGATTAGTTTCGCTATGCTTGTAGTTCTTGTTGGAGAGTATTCTTGACACGATCGTACTCACCCTCGATTTGAGCAAATAGGGATGAGGCTCGATCTAGTTCACCAGAGGTACTGATGACTTCTAACGTGGCACAAAGGTGGGCTAGAGGAGCCGCGCTGAGATTCGCACTACTGCCTTTGAGGGTATGGGCCGCTCGGTTTAGGGTTTGAGTATCCGCTTGGGCGATCGCTAATTTCATAGCTTCTAGCAACTTTACGGCTTCCTCCAAGTAGCAATTAGCTAGCAAGCTCAAAATCTCGGTTGAATCTTGATCGATGCTGCTACAGAAGGCTTGCAGTTCAGTGAGGTTAACCGCTGGCACATCAATTTCTGGCTTCTTGCTATCGGATTCCTCCTTTTGGGCCTGCTGCGGTTCCGGGTTGGGTGGACACTGACTCAGCGCTTGGTTGAGAGCCTCTAGTCGAATTGGTTTACTGATATAGTCATTCATGCCAGCATCAAGACAAACCTGGCGATCGCCCTGCATGGCATTTGCCGTCATTGCAATAATCCAGGGACGAGTATGAGCCGGCCACTGCTCACAAATACGACGGCTGGCTTCTAGTCCATCCATCTCTGGCATTTGTACATCCATCAGCACTACATCATAAGGCTGGCGATTCAGGGCTTCCAAAACTTCTAATCCATTGGCAGCAATATCCGCCCGGTATCCCAAACGCTCTAACAGCAGCAGTGCCACCTTCTGATTCACCAGATGATCCTCTGCTAAAAGAATTCGCAGTGGGAGTCTCTCGGCCAGCTTCATATCATCAATAACAGATCTAGGGAGCTGTTGTTGAACTTTTTTCGGTTGACCTTGTAGCACATGGATCAGTATTTGATAGAGCTGGGATTGTTTGATGGGTTTGCTTAAACAAGCGGCAAAGTGAGTGGAGAGCGCTGAAGAACTCGCTTCTGGGTAGCCCATTGAAGTCAGCAACACGAGGGGTAAACGGTGGCACTTAGGATGCTGGTGGATGACTGAGGCGAGTGTGAGACCGTCCATTTGTGGCATTTGCATATCTAAAATAGCGATATCAAAGCTTTCTCCAGTCTCAAGCCAGTTGAGCGCTTCCACAGCCGATTGGGCAGCCAGACTCTGCATCCCCCAACTCTCTGCTTGCAATGTCAGAATTTGTCGGTTAGTGGGCTGGTCATCCACGATTAATAAACGCTTGCCAGATAGTTCTGGTATCATTTCCATCGGTTCCGCTAACTCAGTAGCAACAGAGGATGCCACAATCGTGAAGTAGAAGGTAGAACCCATTGTGACTCGATTAAGCTTAGTGGCTTGCCATTTTGGTGAAGGGGTTCCTCCGACGTGACCTCGGGTTTCAACCCACATCATGCCGTTCATCATTTCACTAAGTCGCTTACTAATCGCCAGACCTAAACCAGTCCCTCCATACTGCCGAGTCGTCGAAGCATCTACTTGACTAAAAGACTTGAACAGTCGATCGAGCCGGTTGGCTGGAATACCAATGCCTGTGTCTTGAATGGCAAACTGGATTTCATACAAGCTTTCTGACAAGTTCCCTGGCTCAGAAATTGTTTTGTCAGAATCAACTAGAGAGGCTTCTACGGAAATGGTAACTTCCCCAGTTTCAGTAAACTTAATCGCATTGTTGAGCAAGTTAACTAGAATCTGACGGAGACGGGTGACATCACCCAAAATGAAGTTAGGAGTCTGAGGCTGGATGAGGTAGCCCAACTCAATATCCTTCTCATCTGCTTTAACTGCAAGTTGGTCGATCGCATTTTCTATGCAATCTCTCAAGCTCAAGGGATACATTTCTAGCTCCAGCTTGCCCGACTCAATTTTGGAGAAGTCAAGGATGTCGTTGATGATACTCAGGAGGGTATCCCCACTATTGCGAATCGTCTCGATAAAGTCTCGCTGTTGAGCCTTGAGTTCTGTATCCAGCAGTAGTCCCGTCATACCAATAACCGCATTCATGGGAGTGCGAATTTCATGGCTCATCATCGCCAGAAACTCACTTTTGGCTCGGCTCGCTGCTTCTGCTTCCCGTCTAGTTTGCTCCAGGGCAAAGTTTTTCAGAGTTAATTCTTCTCGTTGTCGAGTTTCTTGCTCTAGTAATTGGGCTTGAGCTAGGGCAATTCCTACTTGAGCAGCCACTGATTCTAGCAACTCCACTTGATCCGTAGTCCAATGACGGTAACGATCGCACTGGTGCAAACAAATGGCACCATTCGGTTCTCCTTGGTAAGAGGTTCGCACTGCTAATGTCGATCTCAATTTGAGACTGGTACAAATTGAATGAGCACAGGTGAGCAATGATTCGCAATAGACATCCGAGGAGGCGATGGCTTCATCTTGAGCCATCAACCGTTTTGTATAAGCAGGACTGGCCGACAAAATATCATGCTCCCGGCTGGGCCCTGACCCCACTGCTAGATACTCTGCAACGATAGGAAACTGAGGCAGTGGATTGTCCTGGTATGTGCTAATTAAGCAGCGACTGACCCCAAAAGTTTGCCCAATCTGAATAGCAGCCGTTGCAAATATCTGCTGAGCATTAAGGCTTTGCCGAATTTCTTGGGTAATTTGCTTCAGCAGTAGGGCTTTTTGCAACTGTCGTTGTAGTGCTTCTTCTGCCTGCTTGCGATCGGTAATATCCTTCATGAAGCAGTGATGCCCGACAAACACATTTTGCTCGTCATAAGTAGAGACCATCACCACTTGTTTATAGAAGCTAGAGCCATTTTTTCGCCTTCCCCTAGCTTCCGCTTCTACTCTGCCATCTCTCAACATTTGCTCATAAGCAGCCGCCATCTTCTCCACATCTTCAGGATGAACGGTTGTTTGCCAGTCCATCCCTAGCAGTTCCTCCTGCTGATATCCGCAGATGGCAGCATAAGTCACATTGACAGAGATATAGCGTCCTTGAGGGTCCAGCCGAGAAATGCCTGCCACGGCATTTTCTAGCGCAGCACTCATTTGTTGCAGTTCGGCTTCGGCTCGTTTGCGATCGCTAATTTCAATTAGAATGCAGCCCACTGCTATCGGATGCTCTGCATCCTTGAAAATGGGAAAGTGAGAAACGAGCCAGTAGCGCTCGGCACCAGTTTGACTGGATACTTCTGTGCTAATTTCCAAGTTGATGGAAGGTTTTCCTGTCGTTAAAACCTGTTGTAATAGTGGATTCACACCAGCAGCAAATTCTCCCAAAACATTATCGGTTGTCTTACCTAAGTGAGCCTCCACAGAGTGGCCATTAACTTCAGCTAGTGCCTCATTGATTTGTAAAAATCGAAACTGCCGATCGTGGATACACAGCCCCACCCCTGCTAGGGAAGCTCCTTTAAAGAAAGCATTCAATAATTGCTCTCTGGCTTGAATTTCCTGCTCTAACTTTTTGCGCTCGGTAATATCGCTGTGAGAACCAGTCATACGGACAACTCTGCCCGCTTCATCCGAAAGCGCCTGCCCCCGAGCCAGAATCCACTTGTAGCTCCCATCCTTACAAAGAACTTGATATTCTGTATTATAAAAGGGAGTTTTGCCCTCCAAGTGATCTTGAATTACTTGCATCACCCAACCGAGATCATCGGGATGCACTCGCTTGCTCCATTCATCCAGGTGATTAGGGATTTCATGGTCTTCGTAGCCCAACATTTCTTTCCAGCGAGCCGAAAAGAATACTTCATTGGTGTTGACGTTCCAATCCCATACCCCATCATTACTACCACGTAGGGCGAGTTCCCACCGCTCTTCACTCTCTTGCAGAGCGACTTCTGCCTGATGCCTTTCAATTTCACTACCAATCCATTGAGCCATCAGCTTCAGTAATTCCACATGGGCAGATTTAAACCTCTCTGCACGGGGAGATTTACTAGAAAAGCTGAGGGTAGTGTAGACTTTGCCTGCAACTAAAATTCGTGTTCCAATATAAGCTTCCATGCCAAAGGCAGGGTAGGCCGGATGGTGACGCCATTTTGAGGCGCCTGTATGTTGGATGGTTAGTGGTTCATCGGTGTCTAAAACTTCGCAGCACAAAGTTTGCTTAATATCAAGGGCATCACCTGGTTTCAGGACTCGATCGGGCGATCGCACAGCCATCACCTCATAAAGATTATCTTGGACGCGACCCAAGATGCCACATTCAAGCCCAAAATTCTGACATCCCATCTCAATCAACGCTTGGATGCGCTGCTCAAAATTGAGATTTTGGGTAGCAGTGACTTCATATAAAGCTCGTATCGTCGCCTCTCTTGTTCTTAGTTCAGCTTCGGCTTGTTTACGTCTCTTAATTTCAGCTTTCAGAGATCGATTGATTATGGATAATTTTTGCGTTCGTTCTTGAACCCGCTGTTCTAATGTAGCGTTGGCGTGTTTAATCTCCCTAAATTTTTGATTAAGCGCGATCGCCATCAATTTAAAATTGCCAGCAAGCTCATTGATTTCCCTAACAGAGCTATGTTGCCATTCAAATGTTTCTTCTGAAAGCTTGTTGGGTAAGTCAGCAGTCGCACCAGCTAAATAGGATAATGGCTTGACCAGTCGTTCGCTAACCAGCGTTGCAAACAAAAATGCCAACATGGTGATGACGAGTAGAATAATCAAGTCAGCCTTGTAGCGATTTTGTAAATTTTCTACATAGGGAGAGGCTGGAATTTCTAAGCGTAATCTCCAGTCCAGATCGGAGCTAATTGTAAATTCCTGTATATACAGAGAGTTTTTCCAACGGATCATCGGATTCTTGCCCTTGCTAGGGACCCACTGCTGCAAGGTTCCCTCTAAGGTGCGAGTGCTGCCGTCCTTTGACTCCTCAACACTGGTCAAAAGCTTTTGGTCGGATTGATTACTAGCAATGACTCGGTTGTTTTCATCGAACAATGTAATGCGTATTTGCTGATTGTTTCTCTGGAAAATGTAGAGAGCTTTGATCTTGCTTAATGCTAATGAACCGTGGATCAGCCCAAGAAAATTCCCTTGAAGTTGCAGGGGTACATTCAATCCTACATGAGGTTCGTCCACTAATATATCTTTGTGGATAGGAGTCATCCAAGGTCTCAACCGCTCTTGAGCCAGGGGAATTAGAGATTGATGTTCCGTGCTTTGTTCCATCAACCGCCGACGGGTTTGATTTAAAGGAGAAGAAGTAGCTAAAATTGTTCCCGATGAATCGGCAACATAAATTTTGTCGAAATCTGGCAACATCTGCTCGATCATGCTAATGTTTTGTTGTAGCTGCTCGGCTGATTTAATCGCTGTATTAGCAGCAGTGGCGGCTTCAGGTATGAGCGATTTTTCAGCTAATGTATTCAAAGCTAAGAGATGTCGCTGATGCCATCTAGATATGGCGCTAGTGAGACTTTTTGCGTTTGTTTGTAACTCCGTTTGCACCGTCGTTTGGATTTGACCAAGAAAGTATCTACCATCAAAAACTAATAGGAGCAGTCCTGGAATAAAGACAAAAGCAACCAACAGATGAAAAATAGTTTGTTGTAAAGAGAGAGCGAGATTTTTTGAATGAGTAACCCACCGATAAATCGGCGCATACGAAATGATTAAGCTGGCAACTAAGGCATTAAAAATGCCGTTGGCTGCTTGTTTGCACATAACGAGTATAGCCTGATTCACGTCCATGTGCATCATTTGAGCGTAGAAAACCCAAACGAGGGGCATTCCAATTAAGAACCAGTAAATCCCATCGAATAAAAGGAGGTTCGGATGTTTGCACTTCTTGCAAAGAAACCCTACAAACAGAGCCTCAATTACCAAAATAATCGTGGCGTATGGATGATGCCAAAGGATATAAGTATAGCTGCCTGCTATTATACCAGCCAAGCCTCCCCAGCCCCAGCCGAAATAGTAAGTAATAATTAGTATGGGAATACTGCCAAAGAGGAAATCAACCCCAAATAAAAGAGACACACTGAAATAGTTGCCCAGAACACCCGCACCAGTGAGAAGGGCGATCGCACCTAACCATCTTTTATTACGCATTGAGCTAGCCCCTCCCATAAACTTTTATAATCGCTAGTTGCTGAATATGACCTGATTCCGATAAAAAAAACGCCATAGAGCCGATCTGTTATTTACCTGAAAATTTCCCTGAAGATCGCACCACCGATTATTTAAGCTTTAATACTACAACCAATGCTTACTCATGCAGGACTTGATATTTCGCTCAACTTTTAAGAAAAAATTATTCCAAATTACGAGAGGTAGAGTTTTTGATCTTATGATTTAATGAGTGAACTCCTTAACTGTATGAGTCTTGGTACAAAAAGTATTACGACCTTGGTCTTTGGCTTGATAAAGTGCTGCATCGGCAGCAGTAATTAAAGTTTCTGGCAGGCACTCTTGGGTGGGAATCACAGTGGTAATACCGAAGCTGAGCGTAATGCAATGATTCGGAGAACTCTTATGGACTATTGCTAAAGCTTGGACGCAAGCCTGAATTTTTTTAACGATTTGGACGGCTCCCTCAAGCTCTGTTTCGGGCAAAATCACTACAAATTCTTCACCTCCATAACGTGCGACTAAATCTCCAGCTCGATTAATACTGCGATTGAGAGCAGTGGCCACTTGCTGTAAACATAGATCCCCTGCTTGGTGTCCATAAGTATCGTTGTAAGGCTTGAAGAAATCGATATCACACAAAATTAGTGACAAAGGAGTTTGCTGCCTCGTCATGCGTCGCCACTCCTGCTCTAGCTGTTCGTCAAACTGACGGCGATTGGCAATCTGAGTCAAACCATCCATTGACGCTAGGTATTTTAATTGTCGATTGGCGGCCTCTAGCTGCTTGTAAAGTAGAGTTTGTTGCTGTTGCAAGTGGAATTGCTGAATCAACCGCCGCACTCTTTGTCGCAGAACAGCCCAGTGAATCGGCTTAGTGATATAGTCAGCCGCTCCTGCTGCAAACGCTCGATCGACAGATTCTTTATCTTCTAAGCTAGTAATCATCAAAATAGGTGGGCGATCGCTCTGAGGCACTTCAGATAATTTTTGACAACAAGCAAAACCATCCATAGTAGGCATCACTGCATCTAGCAGGATCAGGTCTGGATGTACTTCCTCATAAGCTGCTAGCCCTGTCAACCCATCACTAGCTTCGGCCACTCGGTATTTTTCCTTCTGTAAATACAGTCGAAGTTGCAAACGAATCAAGGCATCGTCATCCACGATAAGAATTAGAGAGGACGGTTCCGTAGATGGATTAGTCGAAATGGCTGACTCTTCTAATGATTGATACATACGTCAGGGTGTATCTTAAACTTTGGAAACATTCTAGCCTAGCATATTTTGAGCTTGGGATGGAAAGTGAAAAATTGGCAAATATGTCATAAATTATACACCAGCTAAGCTGCCGCAACAACATCCTAGGCAGCGTCCGGTTTGTTAAATCAACAGCCACAGTCTACTTAAAATTTTTCGCTTTTTTTCGGAGATATAAAGTCTGGTCACTTGCGCTAATTTTTGTAAATATGTAATTATTTTGGGGGGCATTAAACAGTTTTTACAACGTCGAGCGAGCTTTGACGAACGATCGCCTGTTATCTGGCGATCGCTCGTGGGACAATATGCTATATTTCTCAACTTAATTCAGCCTTTTTCGGGTGCATCAAATTCCTGCCTCATTTTTAAGCGATCGTCCGATCTATTTTTGGGGAATACATCTGATGGTCACACTATCACGTATAGCTTCGCCCTTGGTTGAGCGTTGGTTCGCACCAGGAAGCACAGAGTGCAAAAAGGCGTAAGCTTTGTTAACAAACATTTACAGCGTTCTGCGCGATCTGGGATAGGTGTTTTCTCTCCTTTCTCCCAATAATCCCCCCAGATATTGTCTAAACTCCTGTCTTTGGGTTTGAGTCGGGAACACATCGTCAAAGCGTTGGAATCATCTTTCAAAGCATGGGCGGATGGAAGCTATACTATAGGAATTCTCGCATCATTTGTGAATTTCTTACGGACTCCCCGCGAGTTCGGGGAGGGTTGGGGTGGGGTAAAAAATTTATGACTCCTGCAAGCATTGCTATATATACTATAATCACTGGGAAACAGTAAATTAACTTGATGGATCTCACTTACTATGGAAGTAGCACTGCCTGATTTTTCTCAAAGCTTTCAAAAAACGAAAGAAGTTTGGACAGAACAAGTCGGAAAAGCAATGAATTCTGTTTCCGAAGCAACAGCCGAAGCTAAATCTTCTCTCTCTGAAACTGCGTATCAGGCAAAAGAAGCTCTGACTCAAACTACGAATTCTGCCGTTAATACTGTTAATCAAACTACGAAGAATGCTTTAGGTACTGTAGCGGAGAAAACCGAAAAAGCGAGGATTTCTATATCTGAAGTCACGAATCAAGCCGTTAGTGCAGTCAGTGAAAGTACCAACAAAGCTGTTGATGCTGTTTCTCACTCTGCGGCAACGGCCAAAGAAACTATTAATCAAACTACTAACTCTGCGGTTAATACTCTGAATCAAAGCACTAGCCAAGCTGTAGAGAGTGTAAATATAGCTACAGAAAAGGCTAAGGCTTCATTAGAAGATAGCATTAACAAGGCGGCAAATATGAGCGGTGCCGCTTCAGATGCCATTCAAAACGCTATCAATGGTACTGTCAAAGATTGGATTGATTCTCACCCTGTAGTCTTCTGGTTGGTGAGTCATCCGCTGATATCTTTAGCAATGTTGCTACTATTTATATTCATGATCTTGGGTTTATTGCAGGCTTTAGGTAGCTTTTTTGCAGAAGGATGGTTATTTATTCTGCAAAGCCCTGGAAAAATTATGCAAGGGGTTTGGAGTGTCGGCTCTAAATCTGTAAGTAATTTTGGTGGAGTGGCCGTAAACTCATTGGTTTCAAAGAATCCCGAAGATAAAAATAATTCAGCTTTACAATTGAGGGGAGTTGAATCAAACAGTTTGGAGTCTCAGGAACGACTTGCTAATATTTTGACAAGGTTGGAGGCAATTCGAGAAGAGCAGAATCAGCTTTTACAAGAAGCGTCGGCTATTTTAGGCAACAAATTTAAGGCAGAGTGAGAAGGTGTGGGGCGATCGCAACTCGTGGTAAATTTAATACATCCAGGCTTTCCATCAAAGCCAGATCCATGAAGGCTTGTAGTCGATCGCTCAAAACGCCATGCCCGATTCCGAATTTTCCGATGATTTAAAATGGACGCCAGAAGCCAAGGCGAAGCTGAAAAATATTCCCTACTTTGTCCGGGGACAAGCTCGCGTCCGCATCGAGCAGTTGGCCCGCGAAGCCGAAACCGAAGTCGTCACCGTTGACTTAGTTGAGCAAGCTCGCATCGAGTTTGGGCAATAAGGGCTCGAAATGTACCCTAAAGCTTTAAACTATAAGTTGCCTGATTTTGATGTTCACAGAGCTACTGAGTCACCCGTGCGGAAAATAGTTATTGCTGGCAACTGGAAAATGTACAAAACTAGGACTGAATCCCTAGAGTTTCTTCAAGGATTCATGTCCTGCCTGACGGAAACCCCAGAGGAACGGGAAGTCGTGCTTTGCGTTCCCTTCACTTCCTTGGCTGTCCTCTCGAAAAATTTGCACGGCAGCCGGATCAGACTCGGTGCTCAGAACGTCCACTGGCAAGAGTCTGGAGCTTTTACTGGGGAAATTTCCGGGCCAATGCTGAGTGAACTTGGTGTCCGTTATGTCATCATCGGCCACAGCGAGCGCCGCCAATATTTTGGGGAAACTGACGAAACGGTGAATTTGCGGCTAAAAGCGGCTCAGAAATACGATTTAATTCCGATTCTGTGCGTTGGGGAAACCAAGCAGCAGCGAGATGCAGGCGAAACTGAAGCTCACATTTTTTCTCAATTGGAAAAAGATTTGGTTGGTGTTGACCAAAATAAGTTAGTCATTGCTTACGAGCCGATTTGGGCGATTGGCACTGGCGATACTTGCGAAGCTAAGGAAGCTAACCGAGTTATTGGTTTGATTCGCAGTAAATTGACTAATCCGGGCGTGCCAATTCAGTACGGCGGCTCTGTTAAACCGGAGAATATTGATGAAGTTATGGCGATGCCTGAGATTGACGGGGTTTTGGTAGGCGGTGCTAGTTTGGAAGCTGCGAGTTTTGCTCGAATTGTCAATTATCAGTAATAGGTAATTGCTAAGTGGTAAGTGAACAAGGGCAGCGGGAATTAAACAGCGATCGCCTACAATTGTGATGTGCCGTTGAGTGTTTCTCCGATCGGGAGAATTAACCTATGACTGCGAGCGTTAAACCAAAACCCGCCTTAGAAGAGTTCCTCAAACTTCCTGAAAGTGAACCGGCCTCAGAGTTTCTTGACGTAGAAATCATTCAGAAGCCCCTGCCACAAGGTGAACACAGCGTCCTTCAAGGTGAACTCTGCAAGACGATCGATCAAGTAACAAAAACTCAGAAAATTGCCCGTGCTTTTCCAGAGTTATACTGCACATTTGGTAGCGCATCAATCGTGCCAGATGTAGCAGTATTCCGATGGGAAAGAATTCCTTTTTTGCCCTCTGGTAGAATTGCTAACCGCTTTGAAATTAATCCAGACTGGTCGATTGAAATTCTCTCCCCAAGTCAAAGTCAAACAAAAGTGCTGAGTAAATTACTTCACTGTTCCCGACACGGAACTGAGTTGGGGTGGTTATTAGACCCAGAAGAAGAGAGTATTTTGGCAGTATTTCCAGGACAAAAAGTAGAACTGTACAAAGGTGCAGCTCTGTTGCCAATCATTGATAAAATTGAATTAGAATTGACAGTTGATACTGTTTTTAGCTGGTTAAGTTTTGGTTGAACAGTGTTGGACGCATTAAGACTCAAAGAAACCGGGTTTTTTACAGAATCTGTGGGTTGCAACCAAATATTGTCGTGAAAAAACCCGGTTTCTGGCTACCCGTGCGTCCAGTCCGATATCAAATCCCACGATCGCCATGACCAATAACCCAGAAAAAATTACAATTAGAAATAAAGCTTTCGAGTGGGGAAAACGCACTTATTTAATGGGCGTTTTGAACGTAACCCCTGACAGTTTTAGCGACGGCGGAGATTTCTTTACCATAGAATCTGCTTTAGTGCAAGCGGAAAATATGGTAAAATCAGGAGTAGATATTATTGATATTGGCGGTCAATCTACTCGGCCTGGTGCAGCGGAAATATCATTAGAAGAAGAGATCGATCGCGTTATACCTGTAGTACAAATACTGCGACAAAAAGCAGATATTTTTGGCTCAGTTCCTATTTCGGTAGATACTACCAGAGCGCAGGTTGCGAAAGCTGCGGTAGAGGCGGGAGCTGATATAATTAACGATATTTCGGGAGCTACTTTTGACTCGGAAATGCTGTCAACGGTTGCTCAGTTAAAAGTGCCAATAATTTTGATGCACATTCGGGGAACTCCCCAGACGATGCAACAACTCACAGATTATCGCGATTTAATGGGGGAAATTGGGGAATTTTTCGAGAGTCGAATTGCGGCAGCAGTTGCGGCGGGGATTGACAAATCTCAAATAATTCTCGACCCTGGTATTGGCTTTGCCAAGACTTACAGTCAAAACTTAGAAATTCTGCGAGAGTTGCGAAAATTCCGTGTTTTAAACTGTCCGATTTTAGTCGGAGTATCGCGAAAAAGCTTCATCGGTCACATTTTGAATCAGCCAGAAGCGAAACAAAGAGTTTGGGGGACAGCGGCGGCTTGTACAGGTGCGATCGCAAATTTGGCAGATATCTTACGAGTTCACGATGTCAGAGAAATGCACGATGTTTGTCTGGTTGCCGACGCTATCTTCAGAAATCAGTCTTGAGAAGTGGGAGTATCAATAACTTTCATTTCCCCGCCCTCAGAATGAACCACATCGGGCATAGAACCCATCAGCTCGCCCAAAGCTTCGCTCATGCTCCGGGGGTCCATAAACAGAATTTTGGCATTGTCGCTTTCGCCCAATTTTTGTTGAGCGTCTAAGTATTTTTCCGTTACTAAGTAATTCAAAACTTGCTTGCTATTCGGATGTGAGTCTAAAGCTTCAACTAAGAGCCTCATATACTCCTTAGTGCCGATCGCCTTATTGACCATTGCTTGCCACTCGCTCTTGGTAGCGCGCTCCAATTCCATAGCTTCTTGCACCCTTTTCGGAGGTGTAATGCTTTGAATTTCCACCCGAATTACTTTGACACCCCAAGTTTCGGTAGCTTCGTCCAACTTCTTGAGTAACTTTTTATTCATGTCATCTCGGGAACCCAAGATGTCTTGCATGGGCAATCGACCAATTTCAGCGCGAAACGTCGTTAAAACTAAGTTGGCGATCGCATTTTCAATTTGATCTATTCCATAATAAGCTTTCTGTAAATTTACAACCCGCCAATACACAACGGCATCGACTTCGAGAGCCACATTATCTCCCGTGATTGCTGACTGAGGTTTAATGTCTAAAACTCTTTCACGGCTTGTGTCCACGCAGACTACTTTTTCGACCAGGGGACTGATAAAGTGGAATCCTGGTTTGAGGGTGCGCTTGTATTGACCCAAACGTTCCACTAAAGCTTCGTCGCCACCGCTGACTATTTTGACGCTTGAGTTAACAGCGTAGCCGAGGATGAGCGCAAAGAGCATGGTAAGAATAGACTGCCCCATTTCTATTTTCCTGCTAAGGTTGACTGAGAATCGATCGGAATTCTACTCTAATTTAACTCAAACTCGGCCCCGCAGTGCTAAAATATCTCGACTGTTAATAACTAACTATTTCATCGGGTGGGCCCCATCGGCTCCGACTCTTACGGCCCTAGTGAAACCCAGGATATCAACAACACGTTTCCACAAAAGACATGAAAAACGATCGAGAGTTTCCCTGGTTCAAACCTTTGAGGTGGATTGCCCCAAGCATTTTGGTGGGTGCAGGAATCTGCAGTGTCGCAGTGGCCCAACCGGCCGGGGCTGAGACAATCGCCCTGCAACTCTCGCAAAACTTGCAGTCGCAGAACTTGCAACCACCGCGCCGAGGCCCTGCTGTTCGGGAAGTTATGTCCTACGAGATGAAGGGAGACGAACTCAGGATTTGCAAGCAGGAAGGCAACTCCGAGAAAAAGTGCCAAGTTGTAGGTAAAGGCTACACGATGGGTTTGAGAACTGCCAACGACCTTTACGGTCAAGGAAATGCTGTCAATGCCGAAGCTTTGTACCGGCAACTAATCGCTCGCTATCCCAAAGAAGCGGATGCTTATTACAAGTTGGGAACTATGCTGTCGGGGCAAGGTAAAATGAGCGATGCGATCGTTCTATTCCAAAAAGCAATTGAAGTCAACCCGCAGCACGCCAAAGCTCACAACGATTTAGGCGTGGCGATGGCAAGTCAGGGGCAGTTGCCCGAGGCAATTGTTCAGTGGAGACAAGCCGTTAAAATTAACGATCGATATCCCGATGCTTTAAACAATTTAGGAGTTGGTTTGTACCAACAAGGAGACAAGGAAAACCAAGCGGAGGCAGTAGCCAGCCTCAAAAAAGCTAAGGAGTTATTTATCAAGCAAGGCAGAACTCAAGCGGCTAACAGAGTAGATAAAATTTTGGAGGAAATTAATTCGCAGTCGAGCGGTTCCTAAACTCAACCGCCGATCGGACATTGAAAGAAAAAACATCTTTGGCGATCGGCGTTAATGGGCGTTCAGCGGCGGTTAAACAGCCCCAAAAACGAGAATCTAAAGCATTTCCTTCAAAACTTGTATAATCAAATCCCCATCCACCCGATCGCTCACAGCAGCCTCACCCAAGCGCACCGGCAGCACAAACCGCACCTTGCCATCCTGCACCTTCTTGTCCAGTTGCAAAGTATGCAAAATTTCCTCAACATCCACACCAGCCGGCAATTTGGCAGGTAAACCCGCTTTTTCAATTAAAGCAGATTGACGGCGATCGCACTCAGCATCCCACATTCCCAACTCCACAGCCAATCGGCTTGACGCAGCCATACCGATAGCCACTCCTTCCCCGTGATTGATCACCTTGTAATTGGTCAAACTTTCCACAGCATGACCAATGGTGTGTCCGTAATTCAAAATCGCCCGCAAACCCGATTCCTTCTCGTCTTTGCTTACCACCTCAGCCTTAGCTTGGCAAGACCTGCTCAAAATTTCGGCCAACAAATCCGCCTTCACATAGCGCATTTGATCTAAGCGCTTGCAATTCTCCAACTTCCCAAAAAGTTCAGCATCCCAAATCACCCCGTACTTGATGACTTCCGCCATCGCCGACCGAAACTCCCTCGCCGGCAGAGTTTTGAGCACATCTGGGTCAATTAGCACCAAGCGCGGCTGGTGAAAAGCCCCGATTAAATTCTTCCCTAAAGGATGATTTACTCCCGTTTTGCCACCAATAGAAGCATCAACCATCGCCAGCAGCGAAGTCGGAATCTGCACAACATTAATTCCCCGCAGCCAAGTCGCTGCAGCAAAACCCGTCATATCGCCAACCACCCCGCCGCCCAAAGCCACCATTGTCGAGGAACGTTCTAAACGGTTTTCCAAAGCCGCACCGTAAATTTTCTGTACCGAATTTAAAGTTTTGTACTGTTCTCCCGGTGGTAAAATGCAGCTACTGACTTCCAGACCTGCTGATTCGAGGGCTGCTGTTGCTCTTTCGCCGTACTGCCGAAAAATCGACTGATTCGACACCAGCAGCACTTTTTTGCCCAAGCTGAGATCGCCCATCAGACTGCCGAGTTCGTCTAAACCGCCCGATCGCACGCAAACATTGTAAGATTGTGGCCCCAAGTCAACTTTAATTATGGATTGCATATTTATCTAATTTAGATATTAGATTTTAGATTATCAGAAAATTGGGTTGAAAACCCCGTCACTTCGACGGATTAATGTCGATATAGTGTCGCTCTAGTATGGCATACTAGAGATAGCACAGGCTGAAAAACCGCTATCACAAGACAATATAAATCTGGGGTGTCCCCACTTGACAGGATAGGAAGTAGTAATGCGTAGTGGATGGCGATAACCACGATAAACAGAGCTAGGGTAGCCAATGAGCACCCGTTAAAGGGCAAAATCAAATACTTGATATTCAAGTTGTACCGTAGGGCATACGGAAACAAGGGGAGCAATCCTCTAAAGCTTGCGGAGATAAGCCCGCTGGGACTCCTCTAAATTAGACTCGAAACTTAGTTCTATTGACCGGGTTTTTGGTTTAAGTAGTGCCGAAAGGATAGAGAGTTTTAAGGTGTATCAGTGAACCAAGAATCCCCAGCCTTAATAGGTGGGGAGTGTCAAATGTCTTTTTATTGATTGTTTTGGAGAAATGGCAATGACTCTTAGCGGAGCAATAACTTTTTTCGGGCTTTTCGGCGGAATGGTCGGCTTGGCGACAGTGCTGATGTTTGGTCTGCGGGCTGTCAAACTCATCTAATTTGCTAATTTAGATACTGTTACCAGAGGTTTAAAACCTCTGGTAACAGTATCGTTTGGGCGAAGTATTTGCGCGAAAAATCTCTAGTTTTATCTGTAGATCGATCGGGCAAGTGCTTGATTTCATAAAACTTTTGGGTTGAACGATCGTGCTTATTCTAATTGACGAGCATCTTCAGCAGGTGGATGCCAACCACCTTCTACCCAAAACCTGCGCGATCGCCGAATCGAATCCTCTTCATCATAACGTTCATCATTAAGGTCAAGCCGATTGCAAGTTGCTCGACCTATGGGAGTTTTAGGGACAATATTTAGACCATCTGCTGTCCAGATAAAATGTTCTGACCACTGCTGCTGACGAGGATTAAATAATAAACATTCTTGCTGAGTTTCCTGGTCAATTCCGTTGGTAAAATTGTAGTGGCGTTCGTTGCAGCGACGGCAAGCTAATGCTAAATTTTCACTGTCACCAGCTCCGCCGAGAGAGTTGGGCATGAGATGATCCAGGGTAAAGCGATCTGGGCTTAGATATTCGGGAGAGTGGCAGTATTCGCAGAGATATTTAGCTCGTTGTCGTATAAATTGTCTAGTGCGATCGGACACCAGTTAGCTTGGGTGGAAAGTTGGGCGTTAATCAAGGTAAAAATTCGGGATAGTTCGATGATGCCAGCTAATTCTGGAATTTCATCGACAGCTAACAAATCTAGTCTTTTTCTCTCTAGCAGTTCTTCCATTCGAGATTGGAGATCGTCGGTAAATCTGAATAAGTAAATATTCCCAAATTCTACCATTTTGATGCCTTGGGGCATCAAAGAAGAAGGTTTTACCATTAATTGAGTATTCATAGGGATCGAAGCTCTCAGATACTCCTGAAATATTGTAGCTTATCCGTTGTTAAGTAATTTAAGGAAAGAGCGATCGCACTTGTTGTAAAATTCGATCGCTCCTGATTAATTACAAGATTCGTTCTAATTGAGTCGATCGCACTTGTGGCAATTTCTCAGCCCCTGTGGTATCAAAAACGATCGCGTGTTTAGCCTGCGGCAACAACCCCCGTAAAATCTCTATGTATCCCTCCGCATCGCCCCGACTGTGGAACCGAGCAACCACCAATCGCTGCATATTTGGCAATTGTCGCACGATACACCAGGGATGAGTGTTTAATTTGGGCTTGGATGTTGGTATCTTGACACTCCCTGTGCTGAAGCAACAGGGATTCTAAAGAAACTACCAAAAGGTAATTCTTGAAGGCGCTGTCAATGC
>NZ_JAUBTS010000085.1:0-23038 GCF_036705105.1 Microcoleus sp. B9-D4 | reverse complement strand
GGCAATTTCTGCTGGCTCCCGCCCCTGTCCAGCAGCTATCACACTCACTGCTTTACGCAAAGCATGACCCAATAGATTATATGTATCTTCAACTTTGCTGCCTCCCCATAACGGCGACGAATCTAAAGCCGCTTTGAGTTGAGATGAGCCAAACCCACCTTTTTGTTTGGCAATCTCTACGGTGCGGTCAATTAAACGTTGGTCCAGTTCTTTTTTAATTAACCCTCTTTTGTCACTCTCGTGGTAGTATAAGCAGTGACACACCCCAAAAGCATTGCCAGTCCTATGGTAGAGCCTCGTAAACCAGTACCCACAGTCAAATTTATAGATGAATACTGTCAAATTTATCAAAACATATTTCCAGAAGTTAGGAGCTTTGAAGCTTTTAAGTACTTACATGTCGGTATGATATCGGACATAAAACGCAAAACACTACCATCAAGAGCGAAAGTTATAGGGCTAGATAATCATCAAGCATTACACCATTTTTTAACACAATCACCTTGGGATGTAAAAGAATTAAGTCAGAAACGATTAGAATTAATATTATATGTACTTCAAGGGCGCCCAATATTACTAATAATTGATGATACCGGAGATAAAAAAAAGGGGGATGCGACTGATTATGTAAAACGACAGTACATTGGAAATTTAGGTAAAACAGATAATGGTATCGTTGCAGTTACAGCGTATGGTGTTTTATCTGGCCTGACTTTTCCTCTATTATTTGAAGTTTATAAACCGAGAGAAAGACTGCAACCCGGAGATGAATATCTAACTAAACCTGAAATTGCCGCAAAAATGATCAAACAATTGCGTGCGATGGGATTTAAATTTAATCGGGTCCTAGCAGATAGTTTATACGGAGAGAGTAGTAAAAATTTTATTCAAATACTAGAAGAATTGAATCTAAATTTTATTGTGGCAATTCGCTCTAACCACAAAGCATAGGGAGTTACAGACACGAAAGTCAAATATTCAAAGTGGCAAAGATTCAAACGTGTCTTCTCAGATTTAAGCTCGGAAGACAGATATATAAGAGAGATTATTTGTGGTGATAATCCGGAAATTAAATATTGGCAAATCACAACTGATAAAGAGGAGCTGCCCAAAAACACTACTTGGTATGTAATGAGTAAATTTCCCAACATTACACCCAGAGAAGTAGGTAATTTTTATGGTTTAAGAACTTGGGTAGAATATGGTTTGAAGCAAAGTAAAAACGAATTAGGATGGGCAGATTTTCGCTTAACTAATTATTCACAAATAGAAAAATGGTGGGAAATTATTTTTAGCGCTTATTTGATGGTTAGTCTCCACTCTGAACAACTGCTAAAATTACCACCACAATCTGAATCTAATTTTTCATCACATCCAGGGTGGGAGCGAGGAAAGGGGTGGAAAAATATTCTTAACAACCTCCGTTTAATAATTCAACCATTTGTACTATTTAACTTTATTAAACCTTGGCTTCAAGTTTTTACTGTTCCTAAGTTATCCGAGGGCTTTTTAAAACTTCAAATGCTTGTCAATAATTTAAGTCGTTCAATTTTTCCAAACCTCAATATCCCTTATTTCCACTTTTCCTCTGCGTAGAGTGACAAAAGAGGGTTAAGCCCTTTCTGAATCTCACCAAAGTGGCTTTGCCCAAAGGCGGACTTTCACACTTGAGACAATCGAGAACTAACTGCCAACGTTGATCCATCAGCCTTTCTTCAATTACTTCATCATCAGAAATGCCTAAGTAGGCTTGCAGAATAATTGCCAAGGCAATTTTTGCAGGAGGAACTGGGCTATGACCCACGGTGCTATCTTTAAAGATTGTAGCAAGTTCTTCTTGAAACTCATCATTAAATATCAATGAACGGTTGAGCCCTTAGAAACGTGAAGAGCTTGGCTCGTTTAATGCGTTTGATAATCAACGATTCTCTTTCTGAGAGTTCAATTGGAGGATGCCATAAGTGAGGGCGCATAAGGTTTCTTCCTTCTTCCTGATTGTGAGAATTTAACAGGCTTCTCAATTCACATATCATTTTCCGTCTGTTTTGTCAAGGTCGCATACTGAACCGATGCTCTAGATTTAGGGCGATCGAGAAGTGTTGCCTTATTTTGAGGAATTTTTCTGACTTTAAAAACATCCGGAATAAGATTATTGCTCGGTGAATAAGACCTATATCAAGCGTGAGCCTGCACAATACTTTTTAAATTCCCTCCTCTATCGGTAGTGATGATATTCGATTTTTTACTACAAAAAGAGAGTTGATTTATACAATGGTAGACAATATGAAACCTTCTCTTCCTCAAGAGGACCCGAACCAAGAACAGCGCAAAGATTCCTTGAATCGTCAGCAACAAGTTTATCAGTTTGACTATGAGAGTTTATCACCTTTGGCATTATTGAAAGATGTGCCCGCAGTCGAGAACTTTTCGAGCAAATATCTTGCAGAACGGATATTAGCAACATCGGAACTTCCGGCAAATATGCTGGCAGCCGATTCGAGAACTTTTCTCGATCCTCTCGACGAACTCCAAGACTATGAAGACTTTTTTACTGTGCTGCCGCTACCTGGAGTTGCCAAAATTTACCAAACCGATCGCTCTTTTGCAGAACAGCGCCTGTCTGGAGTAAATCCGATGGTGCTTCGCCTCTTAAATGCCAGCGATCCTCGGGCAGAAACACTGAGGGGTCTTTCCAGTTTGCACCCATTATTCGATCTGCACCAAGAGTTGCAGCAAAAAAACATTTACATTGCCGATTACACCGGTACTGACGAACACTATCGCGCGCCTGCTCTCGTTGGAGGCGGAACCTATGAAAAAGGCAGAAAATACTTGCCGAAACCACGGGCTTTTTTCGCTTGGCGGTGGACTGGAGTCCGCGATCGCGGTGAAATGACACCTATTGCCATTCAACTAGATCCCAACCCAGATAGCCATGTCTACACCCCATTCGATCCTCCTGTCGATTGGCTGTTTGCGAAACTCTGCGTGCAAGTAGCAGATGCTAATCACCATGAAATGAGTTCGCATTTAGGTCGAACTCATCTGGTGATGGAACCAATTGCGATCGTCACCGCCCGACAGTTGGCTAAAAATCACCCGCTTAGCATGCTGCTGAAACCGCACTTTCGCTTTATGTTGACCAACAACGATCTGGCACGTTCTCGATTGATCAATCCCGGCGGGCCTGTTGATGAATTGCTAGGCGGTACCTTGGCGGAGACAATGGAACTGACTAGAGAAGCGTGCAGTACATGGAGTCTCGATCAATTTGCCTTACCCGCTGAACTGAAAAATCGGGGAATGGATGACCCCAATCAACTGCCTCACTATCCTTACCGAGATGATGGATTGTTGCTTTGGGATGCGATTGAAACCTTTGTATCGGGCTATCTTAAATTCTTTTACCCGACGAATCAGGCGATCGTACAAGATGTGGAACTGCAAACCTGGGCTCAAGAATTAGCGTCTGATAACGGCGGTAAAGTCAAAGGAATGCCAGACCACATCGACACAGTTGAACAATTAATTGCAATTGTCACAACTGTAATTTTTACCTGTGGCCCACAGCATTCTGCAGTCAATTTTCCCCAGTATGAATACATGAGTTTTGCAGCTAATATGCCTTTGGCCGCCTACCGGGACATTCCTAGGATTACCGCTTCGGGTAATCTAGAAGTGATTACGGAAAAGGACATTTTACGGTTGCTTCCTCCGTACAAACGAGCGGCCAATCAACTGCAAATTCTGTTTATTTTGTCAGCTTATCGATATGACCGTTTGGGTTATTACGATAAATCTTTCCGAGAACTCTACCGGATGAGCTTCGACGAAGTTTTTGCGGGAACCCCGATCCAACTTTTAGCCAGACAGTTCCAGCAAAATTTGAATATGGCAGAACAAAGGATTGACGCCAACAATCAAAAACGAGTAATTCCTTACATGGCTCTCAAGCCTTCGTTGGTGCTAAATAGCATCAGTATGTAGGAGTGTATTTTTGGAGAGTAGGGGTTGGGCGAGACACCCAACCCCTACTCCCCAAAAGAAAATTCCTTTGCCCCTTCTCAGCTTTTTTTGTCTTCAGCGATCGAGCAATTCACGGACAATATACCAGACGAATCAGTGAAGGTAACTTCATCTTGATAATTCCGGGGTGTTTCCAGCAGCAAGCGTCAAGCGTCGCCAGCATCGATTAAATTCATGCGATCAGGATAGTGAATTTTCAACAACTCTTGCACCATAATATCGCGATTACTAATAATACAAATAAATAGAATTATCTTTCTGAATCAACCCGTGGGAATATTTTGGATGTAGAACTCTAAGCCTGACGGGCTGGTTATCCCGTCAGGTGAAATTGCTCGTTAGCGTCGGTTTCTAGTTGTAGTCTGGGGGACACTTGTGAGCGTAACGGGTGTATTTAGCTATGGCAAAGGTGTTACAGCAGAATTCTCAAGAGGGCAATTTACCGAAGTTTCCCCTAAATAATCAGTTAAGGTGACTTCATCTTTGTAATGCCGAGGAGTTTTCATTAACAATTGCCAAGCTTCACCAGCATCCAGTAAATTCATCCGCCCAGGATAGTGAATTTGGATCAACTCTTGAACCAAAGGGTAATAGTCTGAGTTAAGACTAGGGAAAATATGATGCTCCGTGTGATATGAAAAATTGAAATGCAACAAATCAACTATTTTGGGAACCCGTATTGAAAGACTATTAATCAGCGGGTCATTAACACTCGTCATCCGACAAATCAGGTGATTTGTGTAGATATAAAACATTGCAACTGTATGACCGATTGCTAAGGGTAGCAAGTACCCAAGAACGATTTTTAGCGCATGAAACTCTAAATAGAATAAAATGCTAAAATGCAGGCATAAAACCGCAAACAACTCAAGAGCAATTTTTAATCTATCTTTCTGACTGACTGTGAATGCAGCGGGCACATAATCCACAATTTTATTATTAAACAATAGGCTCGACGAGAGGTGGCAAAATTGATGAAATAACCACGATGCTGGAAGTCCTACTATTAATAACCAAGATGGATTATCAATCGCTGGCGCAAAGAAATTATGAATCCATTTTCCCCAACTATTCGGCTGGTGGTAAAGGTAATTGCGATCCGGATCTTCTAGATAATTTGTTTGACTGTGATGTACAATGTTATGAACATATTTCCACTGAGTAGAAGGCATAAACATCATTGCAAACCCTAGAAAACTAATTATATGATAAGTCATACGAGACTTTTTATTGACGCTACCGTGCATGAAATCATGGGCGAAAAATCCCATAGTTACTATACTATTACCCATAATTAAAGATAAAGGTAAATAAAGCCATAGAAGATAGATGGGCCACTGATCTAGACAATCGGCAATCCCCCAACCCAGTAGCAAAATGGCCATATTAATGAACAGTATAACCAACTTGCTAGAATCTGGTTTAAAGGCTTCTGATGGCAGGATTGGGCGCAATTTCTTAGCGTATAGTGAGTGTGGAATTAGCGTTTCTTTGCCTAAAGTCGGCGTTGCAGTCTTGTCTACAGTATTGAGTGATTTTTCGGATTTCATGTGATCGCTAAGAGTATTTTCATGTGAGTTAATAAGTTTCTAAATTTAATTAGATCCCGTACCCGATTTTAGATTGAACCCACACATAAATCCGGCGGCTTATTGTTAGGATGCGGAGATTTTATCGGTCTCCACTGCGGCTATCCTGGAGCTTGCGATCAAATTGCTTTAGATCAAGGCTGCCTGATTGTTCTACCCAGATATTATTGTATCCTATAAAAATATTTTTGGAACAACTATTAAAGGCTTACGCATCGATAATAGTCTCCCACTGTTGACTTTGGTTTAATCCCAATAACCAATTCTAAATAACTTATAAGATTAAAAAAGCCCGTTTCCCTGAACAATTTCTTTAATTGTCGTCAGCGTATCTAACCCGATCAATCCCCGGCGATAACCTTTTTGGTTGGACATTCCCAAAAATATCGCATCTCCCCGATTTTGATAGCGCCAAAACCGAGGTGAGGCATTAATAAAAGTTGAGGCGCTGTTAACATCCAGAGCAAATTGGCGACTTTCTAAGTAAGATTCAGTGGCAATGCAGTCAGCGTGGCCACTGCTGTAGCGGTTGATCCAGCCGATCGCAATTTCTAAACTATCGACAACTTTAAACGCTATGGTTTTGTTTAAATACGGTTGAGTCCACTCGTATGGTTCCGCCAGCTTCAACTCTGGGAAATCTGCGACAAGATCCGCATCGGCGCTAATTTGAAAGCCTTTTTCTTTTAAACTGTTCCAAAGCCTGACTAAGGAAGAAGGCTTTTGGTTGCGATCGATCAGCACTTTCTCGATCGCATTAACAGGATCGGGCACGCTTTGATGGCTGTCCAAAATCATCCACCTTGCCATCTCCAAACTACCAGTCGGCGACCAATAAAGGTAACAATTTCCCATTGCCGACCTCAAAACTGGTGCTGTACACAGCCTAACTACCTGCTGCACCAAACTTGGCCTGCCGTAGGGAATAATTAAATTGAGATATTGGTCTTGAGTGACCAATTCTCTGATCGAAGCGCCCCGATCCGGCGGCAGTACCTGCAAACATCCCGATGGCAAACCTACCTCATCGATCGCCGACACCAAAGCTTCCCCAATTACAGCATTAGTTTGCCAGCTTTCGCTGCCGCCTTTAAGAATCAAACTGTTAGCGCTTTTGAGAGACAAACCCGCGGCGATCGCCCCCAACTCTGGAAACGCCTCGTAAATTAGAGCGATCGCCCCCAGTGGCAGCGACTGACAGTAAACCTGACAGCGATCGACCTGATAAGAAGCATTGATCACCCTACCGATCGGATCTGGCATTTCCCCCAACCGTTGCAGAATTTGCACAGTTGTCTTGATCCGTTCCGGCGTCAGCTTCAACCACTCCACAATCAACTCGGGAATCGCCATGTCCCGACTCGCTTCTAGATCCAGAGTATTTGCTTCTAAAATATCATTTTGCCGGCGTTTCAGCGAGCCCGCCATCGCCTGCAAAGCTGCAGCGCGATCGGCACTCTTTGTCGTAGCCAACTCCAAAGAAGCTTGATAAGCGCGACGCGCGACATTTGCGGCATCTGATGAATGGGTAAAATCCTCTATTATCATCTAGCTAACGCCTATAAGCCAGCCATACCATCAGCGCCGGCAGCATTGCTAGCAGCACGGCGACCATTGCCCACAGAATAATATTCGGGCCCGGCGAGTGTAGCGCCAAGGGCAACCAAATCACTAGCGGCACCAATATCATACCCAAAGCCAGTGGCAAGTAATGGGCCTTCAAACCCGGATGCGCTCTGTTCCACTGGTGGCCCGTCCACCGCCAAGCCTGCTTGTAAGGATAGTTCGTTGATAGTTGCTCGATCACGTATCCACTTTCGTCCAATACAAATATTTGTTGACAGCGGTTGCAGCCAAAGGCTTCTGTCAACGTTATGGGAACTAGACGACCCCGGCGTCGGCAAGGACAGGGGTACTCATCGTTTAAGTCAATCTTTGGAGCTTTTTGAGATGGCACTAGCGATCGGATAAAAAAAGCGTTTTTGCAAAAATAATCGTTAACATATCCACTTAATCCAACTTGTCAATTCCGCCAAAGCGAGACTTTCAACTGCCTGTTCCGAGATATCGCCCGAGCGGCAATTTTGACTTGCAAGTTCTGCATTCAATCTTACCACTAACTTAGGTATTTTCAACCATCATTAGGAGTATACCGAAAACTTTCTTTATCTACTTTCCGGTTTCCTTGATTTTTTTTATCTTCTAAAGCGGGTGACGCGATTCGAACGCGCGACATTCACCTTGGCAAGGTGACGCTCTACCACTGAGCTACACCCGCATTTCCTGCGGTATTAACAATATTGTCTCAATTCTCGAAATTTGTCAAGTCTTTTTAGTAAGTTTTTTTCACAAATCCCGTAAACCCCCCGAAACCCACTCCCCACCTGGAATTTCAGCAGCCCGATCATTAACCAAATCAGTAATTGCCGTGAAAATTGACCGCCATCGGCCCACGGCAAAGCTACAATCAAGCTGGAATTGTGGGAGAACACTGTCATGTCAGATTTAAATCGCGGAATCATGAAGTTCAAGGGAGCTGACAGTCCTATAGCGATCGCCATTTCGGCGATTGTCATTGCCGGCGGAATCGGCTTCTTGATCTGGTGGGCGTTGCAATCAGCCTACACCTTCAGCTAACAGACTACTCAAACGTAAAACTTATAAGGCATTGCTCAGAAGGCAGAATTTAAGAAAAATTCTGTCTTTTGCATGTTTTTGCCCTTAGTCTTGAATTTATTGCCCAGGAATGCGGATCGATTGCTGACGATCAAATGATTGCCATAAATCACCCGATCGGGCGAGTCGCTAGCATGAGCCGAGATGACTTCCCGATCAACTACTTTTGTAGTACACTTGTAAACAAAGGGCGCCGAGAGCGCAATTTTAGATGCAAGTGTTTGCAAGGGTTGTATCTCAACACAAATTTATGGCAAGCTTTCAGGACATCTTCAAATACTACAGTCGCTACTGGAAAAGCTCAGTTTACAGCATAGGCGCATCCAGCGTTTTGGCACTAGCCGATTTGCTTGTACCCTACGCGATCGGTCAAATATTAAACGTATTGTCGGGTCAACCTACAGATACACTAACCCAAAAACTCATAACAGCGATCGCCTCTGTTACCCAGCACTCACCCAACAAAATATTATCGCTATCCGTCTTGCTGGGCATAATTTTTGTGGTAACAGTAGCCAAAGCACCGATCGAACCTTGGGTAGGAAATTGGTTTCACTGGGCGATACCATTGAGGGCGAGGCGCGATCGAATGAGAAGTGCGATCTGCAAAATCCTCACCTTACCCCTAGAATTCTACGACGAAAACAACGCCGGACGGATTGCCAGCCGCATTGCCAAAGGCATCGCCAACCATACTTGGACTTACCCAGAAATTGCCGGCGAATTCATCCCCGAAGTCGTCCGCTTAATCGGCATTTTTGCCGTTATCTGCTTAATTGAGTGGCGGATTGGCTTATTAATTTTGGTTTCATTCCTATTTATCCTCAGTTTCACCCTCAAAGGCCTGCAACAGGTGACTACGCGGGAAGAAATTCTCGATGAATACATCGAAGATACCGAAAGCCGCAACTCGGAAATTATCACCAACATCAAAACAGTCAAAGCTTTTGCCACAGAAAGCGATGAACTCAAAAGGCAAACCACCAGACTCGATCGCGAATTAAAAGTCGTGATCCACCGCATTCACAAAGGATACGTCACCCTGGGGACATACCAGCAGACGATCGTCCAGTTGTGTTTGTTTTCAGTTCTTGGTTTTAACCTAGCAGCCACGGTTGCAGGCAAAATTTCCATCGGATATTTTGTTACCGTTTACACGTTGGCAAGCATGGCATATTCCCAACTGCGTCCGATTAGCATTATCGCCGAATCATTGGCGCGGCGTTATTCTTCAATGATCCGGTTCCACGAGTTTATGCAAACGCCCGACGGTGTTGATGCGGTTAATTTAGCAGAAAATGCTCGATCGGCACAGCCACCTTATAAATTTACCGGCAAAGTTGAGTTCAGCGGTTTGACATTCGGGTACGACAGTCAAAAACCCGTTTTGCAAGATGTGAATTTATTGATTCATCCCCGTCAAACTGTAGCATTAGTCGGGCGATCGGGTTCCGGGAAATCGACTTTAGTTAAACTTCTGTTTCGCTACTTTGAACCCAACTCCGGCCGCATTCTGATCGACGGCGAAGACATTTGCAGCTTAGACGTGACTCGCTACCGCCAGCGTTTAGCCATTGTCCACCAAGAAGTAGACGTTTTTAACGGTACTTTGCTGGAAAATTTGACTTACGGAAACCGAAATGCAACTTTCGAGCAAGTTGAGGATGCTTGTCGCATCGCCAAAGTAGACGATTTTGTGCGGCTGTTGCCCCAAGGTTACTATACCGTGGTCGGGGAGAGAGGAATGCGGTTGTCCGGCGGTCAGCGGCAGCGGTTGGGGATTGCGAGGGCGCTCTTGGTGGAACCGGATGTGTTAATTTTTGATGAGGCTACTTCTAGTTTGGACTATGAAAGCGAGCGATCGATCCAGATAGCCATGCGAAATATCCTCGGTACGCGCACCACCATCATTATTGCCCACAGACTGAGTACAATTCGCGAAGCCGATGCGATCGTCGTACTCGACGGCGGTAGAATCGTCGAAGTTGGCAGCCACGAAGAACTTTTGAGTCAACAAGGTATTTACCGCCGCCTGCACTCCCTGCAAGAAACCGGGGAATTAGTGAATTAGGGATTTCCTCTTAGTCTAGACTTAGGGTGTTCCGGGCGGGCACCCAGCCTAGACGTAGCAATGCACACCGTGAACAGTGTTCCATTTTCCTGTCTGCCGCTAACTAACTTATGTGTTCTCAACTTAATGATTAGAGTTTTAAATATAATGTTGCAAATAAAGATTCTGGTGCTAGGATGTATAACTGTGATGGAAATGGGTCGATGCCCGAGCGGTTAATGGGGGCGGACTGTAAATCCGCTGGCTACGCCTACGCTAGTTCAAATCTAGCTCGGCCCACCTCAATTTAATAAAAAGTTAAAATTTAAGAATTAAAAATTAATTTTTTAATTGGAGATTCTTAATTTTTTATGCCCGTGTAACTCAGTGGTAGAGTACCTCCTTGGTAAGGAGGAAGTCACGAGTTCAAATCTCGTCACGGGCTTTCTATTTTCTGCTATATCCATCAAGGGTTTCACGTTTATCGAACAGCAAGAAGGTTAGTTTTCCGCTGAACTTTCGTGCTGATGGGTTTTCTAATATGTCCAAAACGACTTCCATCTCTGCCAAGTTGGCCCTCGACTTTTTGCGTCTGGTCTTCAACTGGTTGATAAAGTCGGCTGGCTATGGAAATTCTGCGACTCCCCACAAGAAAACTTATTCTTTGTGGAACAGGCCGAAAAGCCTGTTCTTGAGAATGGTGTAACATCTCAGTTCCAAGCGACTTTAGCTATGAGACTGGGGTTTCACCCCCGGCGGACACTGCCACAAACCGATCACAATATTGTACCCATATCCAAATCCCCGACTTGTTCAATAAATCGTGAATCTAATCATCCTCATCCAATCCCAGTGGCACAAAATATTGACTATAAACTACACTATCCGGCTCCCAAAGAGGCCGCCAATAAATATTTTGCATCACCGCCTTCTCCCCATCATCATCAGCAGGCCACTGAAAACTGACGATCGCAATATTGCTATATCCCACAATCTCATCACCCTCTTGCAGCCAACGATTGCGCCACAACAGCGCTATAAAATTCCACAACCTACGCAGGAATGACAATTGTTTATTTTTATGAGATCGATCTGACGCAGTTCCCTTTTCTAGCAGCAAAAATACCCGAGCTCTTTGCCGTTTAATCCAGTCAATCCGATAGCCCCAGTCAGGCAGAGATTGTCTATTCCTGACAGCAGCAGCCATAGCTTTCTTTCTGCTACTCCTGGGAATTTTCATTAATTCCAGCGGCTCATTCCATCCCAAACATTCGTGCGATCGCTCAGGAAACAGCGACTTAATCTTAGTATGAATTAAATGCGTTTTCCACTCCTCATTGATCAAAGCACTAGCAGTCAACTGCGCCAACACAGAATATTGACAATTTGACCGATAATTCTCCCTCGTCAAAGGCTCAATATTCGGCCGAGAATCGCCAAAATGACAATCAGACCAATAACTCAGCCGCACAGCAGCAGCATAGTGAATATCCCCGCTCAACACAATCACCCGATCGCGGTGCTTAAAAAACTCCGACAACAGCTTTACAAAAGCTAACTCATGAAAATTCCAAGCATCCCCCGCATCACTATTAAAAACCTTCCCCTGTTCCACATCCCACTTTTGCACCGCATCAATAATCCACAAACCCACCAAATTAGTCGGGACAACCACCAGTGTCGCCTCAATATCAAACTCCCCTGTTTTATTCAGCAAATCAGTCTCCCTCAAAGGTTTCTGAATTTGCTCCTCAAAACCTTTGTGAGTCAAAAGCATCGGTGGATCGATCGCACTTTTCACCGGATACCCCCGCCAATTCCGCGTATCCAGCACAATCACCTCGTGCTTAAAACTTCTCACAGTAAAATGCCAATTCAAAACCTCATTTACACCATCGTCATCTCGATCCAAAATAAAAACATCTTCATCTAATTTCAACTTAGGCAAATGAGTTTTTGGGTCGAGTCCGGGAATGCCCAAATAGGAAGCCGCCTCCTCCCAAGCAGAAACATCAGTCCCCGCCGAAGCAGACCATTTTTCAGCAGCCTGGAATAATTTATCTCCCGGTTTTTCGCGATCGAACTGTGCGGGCGTATTTCCCCAAGCCTGAAACACAGCGTAAGCCAGCAAAGCATTCTGCACCACCCGCCGGCCCAGCGGCTTCCCCAGCACCCGGTAACACCACTCTCGATTCAAATAAAAATCGTCGCTAACATCATGGTCGTCGCAAATCATATAACTAGGAATATTTGCTAGCGCCCTCCTCACCCTCCACAAATTGCGAGCAAAACCGTTAAGTTCAACAACTTCTCTATCCCAGACTTTTGCCTGCTTAGAATTTGGACAAATATCCTTACCCTTCGGAAAACTCGTACACCAGAGTACCGGCGACCAAACTAACAAATACATCGCATAATATTCGCCCAAGCTAAACAAGTGACTTTTAGCATTGTTGGGTTTATTCACCAACATCGCCGTAAAGCCGCCAAAATCTCTGGCAATATCGCTGCGAGTCCCCGGCTGTAACTCAATTGGTTTTTTGGACTGATACTCAGCATCAGACGGTTTCTGAATTGGCGACTCTCTAAAAATTTCCCTCTCTTGGCCAAGTGCAGTTTCGTTTTCCGAATTTTTAGGTATACTGATACACAAATTCTTTTTTATTTGGGCATCATCCATCAGGGGTAGACTTTCTTCCCAGCCCAACAGTGTATCGCCAGCGTCAGTCAAGGCCCACAACATGGCATCGGCAACGTCGTCGCCGTAAATTTGGTCGCCCGTTAAAAACAGTTGGTGGGGCCTGCTATTTGCCGTTCCTGCAAACTGTTCGATCGAATTATCCAAGATTGGCAGCGCATCTCTGCCGTCTCCGTGGGGCTTGCGACAAGAACCGTGAACGATACGCAAATAGTTTAAATCCTGTGGCGGCAGGGCAAAAGTGGGCAACTGGTGAGCGAAATAACTAATCGTCTCCGGCCCCAAAGCCGATAAATCTGGGGCGGCAGGCCAAAGGCAAGAAATGAGATTTTCTGTCTCATTTTCTGGGACTGCACCCGCCGACGGCGACTCGCTACTCCCAGTAAACTTGATGTCATAAGCATAAATTTGCCCAGATGTCAAGAGGTTGCTATTAATTGGTTTAGCAGTCACCGCGACTACGTGCAGGTATTTGCCGAGCTGCACGGTAGAGCTCGCACCTTGGAGCAAGGGCCGATCGACAATTTCGCCGGTTCCGCCCTCTGTCGAATAAACCTTGAGTTCGACTTGGCGGGGTGCTTTCAGAGCCACCCAAACTGTCACGGCCCGACTTTCAGTCCGGCGCAAAATCGGGCCCGCAAGGATAAGCGGCAAGTGATGAATTCGATGACTTAAGGGAGTCCACGACATAGGATTTAAAAAATAAAAATTAAATAAGAGTGTTCTAGCAATCAGATTTTAGGCGATCAAGCATCTGTCACCCGCTTAATTAATGCTAAGTCTGCCAACCCCAGTCTCAAAAATTGTAACAATTCATTAACTAAAATTAATAATCATGCTACAAGAAGAACAATTACAGCATTTCCTAGATTCAGCCCCGCAGTTGTCGGTAATTAAATCATCAGAACCCGCTGGACGCCCCAACAGCCGACAGCTCTACTCGTCACCTTTAGATCGGGCGATCAACCGCCACCCCCTCACCGTGGCTCCAGAAACCCCGATCGCCCAGGTGTTGGCTCTCATGAACCCGATGCGCGTCTCATGTCAGCTTTGTGGCGAAAAACAAAACGCTGTTGCTAGCGCAGCCAAGCGCAGTTGCGTCTTAGTCGTGGAAGATCATCGGCCCATCGGCATTTTTACAGAACGGGATATCGTCAAGCTAACTACCGTCGCAGCTTGTACAGTCGGACTGACAATTGCTGACGTAATGACTCGATCGCCCATTACCCTCAAAAAATCCGAGTCTCCAGATATTTTCACAGCTATGTTCACCTTACGCCAGCACCAGATCCGGCATTTGCCCGTAGTGGACGACGACTCGCGACTTCTCGGTATCATCACCCGCGAAGCCATCCACGAAGCCCTGCAACCAATTAACTTGCTAACCAATTTGCGCTGTGCAGCAGATGTCATGACGAAAGAAGTCATTTGGGCCCCAAAAACTGCCTCAGCCCTCGATTTAGCCCAGCTCATGGTCAAGCATCGAGTTAGTTCCGTCGTCATTGTCGAAGAGCCAATCCCGCATCCAGAGCAGCCGATCGCACCAACACAAAATTATCAAATTCCGATCGGCATTGTCACCGAGCGCGACATCGTGCAGTTTCACGCCCTCGAATTAAACCTCTCGGAAATCCCGGCAGCAAGGGCCATGAGTGCGCCTTTATTTTGCATATCTCCGGCCGATTCTCTCTGGAGTGTCCACCAGTCCATGCAGCGCCACTGCGTCCGCCGTTTGGTAGTAGTTGGCAGCCAGGGAGAACTTTTGGGTGTTGTTTCTGAGACAAGTTTGCCACAAGTTTTTAACCAATCTGAAATGTATGGGACGATCGAGCTGTTGCAACAAGCAGTGGACGATAGAGCCACCCAATTGCAGAAAGCCAACGAACTTTTGCAGCAAGAAATTTTAGAGCGGCAGCGGGCCCAAGAAGCCCTGCGCCAAGCTCACGACGACTTAAAAAAACAAGTTGAAGAACGCACCGCTCAACTTTTAGAATCAAATGAATTGTTGAGACGGGATATTATCAAGCGCCAGCGAGTCGAAGAAGTCCTGCGGCGAAAGCAAACTTGCTTGAAAAATCAAGCGCAGCAATTAGAGCAAACTGTGCGAAAGTTGCAGCAAACTCAAACTCAATTAGTGCAAACCGAAAAAATGTCTTCTTTGGGACAAATGATTGCCGGTATCGCTCACGAAATTAACAATCCTGTTAATTTTATCTACGGCAACCTTTCCCACGCCAGCCACTACATCAAAGAATTGCTCCAACTTTTGGAACTTTACCAGCAGCACTATCCCGAACCAGCCTCGGAAATTCGGGAAGCAGCCGCAGAGATGGAAGTCGATTTTTTGGTAGAAGACTTATCTAAGCTAGTGTCTTCTATGCAAGTAGGAACCGAGCGCATCCGCCAAATAGTTGTGTCGATGCGTAATTTTTCCAGATCCGATCAATCTAACATCCAGCTCGTTGACATTCACGAGGGACTTGAAACCACTTTGTTGATTTTGCAGCACCGGCTCAAAGCCCACGGAGCACATCCAACTATTAACATTATTAAAGAATACGGCAATTTGCCCAACATCGAGTGCTGTGCCGGTCAGATCAATCAGGTGTTCATGAATATTATCGGCAATGCTATTGATGCTTTGGATGAAGAAATCCAGCAAGGGGAATGGGCGGCGAGAAATGCGAAAAATTCACCCGCGTCAAATCCTAATTCTCCATTGACTGTTCCCACAATTAAAATTCGTACTGAAGTTGTTGGGGACGATTTTGTGGCGATCCGCATTTCCGACAACGGGCGGGGCATACCGGAGGAGATTCGTCGCCAATTATTTGACCCGTTTTTTACTACCAAACCAGTCGGCAAGGGCACTGGGTTGGGACTGTCGATTTCTTACCATTTAGTTGTCGAACAGCACGGGGGGCGACTCGACTGCGTTTCGGAAGCTGGACGGGGCACTGAATTTGCGATCGAGATTCCGATCGTCAGTTGTCATTAGTCAGCAGCCATACGATTTTAGATTTTAGATTTTAGATTTTAGATTGAAGAATTGGAAATGACAGAGGAAGCTCGTGGTTTGGAGCACGGGCCTACAGTTGCATTCTTTTTTTTAACTGGTATCAGTAGTCATTGGGAAAAAATAATATTCTCCCAATCTCCAACTCTCCAACTCTCCCCCCTCCTCCTCTCCCCCTCCCCCACTCTCCCACTCCCCACCATTTCCTAAAAATTCACAATTTTTTACAAAACACCAGAAACCCCAGCAAAGTCAATCTTTCCCAATCTAAAATCTCAAATCTCAAATCTCAAATCCCATAAATTTGCCCTCCCCTGACCCCACTGATCCGAACTCACTTCGAGTTTGCCTCATCCACTAGCGCCTTTATGACCGTTCCAGTTACCCGCACAAGCCATCAACTGCCTGCATCCTAGCCCCAAAGCCAAAAGCCCAGATTGTTTGAGAAGTTAATTTTTGTTTTATTTTTGTACCTCTTTATATTAAGAAAGTATTCTAAAATCAATTTAAAATCTAAAAATAATCTAAAAATAGATTTTTATATCAAAAAACCAGTTAAGATTCCCAAAGATGCAAAATAAACAAATTTACTAGCATTTTCATTTAGACGCCCCCTTTCTTTTCATCGCAAGTTAGCTAATAATGCTTTCAACGAGGTGACTAAGGGCAGAGTCCAAAATGGGTCTAACCCAAAGACGGATACAAGCCCCAAACAAAAGTCGTCGAGATCGAAAATTTTAGTTAGAGAGAAGCTCCAGATTCATCTGTGGAGTCCATTCTTTAATCTCAAATCTGAAATCTCAAATCGACTGACAGTAAGGGAATTGCAATTGGGCTATGGCAATTGGGCTATGGCAATTGGGCGATCGAAAAAAAGCATCAAAACCCAGCCCTCATCGTTTTGATAGAAACCTATAGGAGAACCAAGAGTGAAACTAGCAGTTTACGGAAAAGGTGGAATTGGTAAATCGACAACAAGCTGCAACATCTCCGTTGCCCTAGCCAAGCGCGGCAAGAAAGTTTTGCAAATCGGTTGCGATCCAAAGCACGACAGCACATTTACCCTCACTGGCTTCTTGATCCCCACAATTATTGACACCCTTCAGCAAAAGGACTATCACTACGAAGACGTTTGGCCCGAAGATGTCATATACAAAGGCTACGGCGGCGTTGACTGCGTAGAAGCAGGGGGCCCTCCCGCAGGAGCTGGCTGCGGTGGCTATGTAGTCGGTGAAACCGTCAAACTGCTCAAAGAACTCAATGCCTTCGACGAATACGACATCATCCTGTTCGACGTACTCGGTGACGTAGTGTGCGGCGGTTTTGCAGCCCCATTGAACTACGCCGATTACTGCATGATTGTTACCGACAACGGGTTCGACGCTTTATTTGCAGCCAACCGCATCGCCGCCTCAGTCCGCGAAAAAGCCCGCACTCACCCGTTGCGGCTCGCTGGTTTAATTGGCAACCGCACCTCAAAGCGCGACTTGATCGACAAGTACATTGACTCTGTACCCATGCCGGTGCTGGAAGTGCTGCCCCTGATTGAAGACATCCGAGTTTCTCGCGTCAAAGGCAAAACATTGTTTGAGATGGCCGAAAGCGATCCTTCCCTCAACTATGTCTGCGATTACTACCTCAACATCGCTGACCAAATTTTGGCAATGCCCGAAGGAGTAGTGCCCAACGACACGCCCGATCGCGAATTATTCGCCTTACTTTCAGATTTTTATCTAAATCCAGTGCAACCGGTGGTCAAGAAGGAGGAAGATGAGCTAGACCTGATGATGGTTTAATAGGTCTAGCGATCAGGATGAGGATAAAGAGGTTATGGCTTTTTTTGATACTTTTTCAGTTGCTCTCAAACAGAAGTGGTTGGACTACTACCAGGTAAATCGGGCTTGGCTGCTCCTGCACATGACGGCTGAGAACACGGTCGCCACACCCGACGGCGGGAAAAGGCCTGTTTCTTACCTCATCCTGGGAATTGCGGCTGCCCTGGAGCCGGAACTCCAGCAATTAATGCTGCCCTTCTCAAAACTCAAGCCGGATGCAGACAGCCTGATCGAAGTGTTGGGGCTAAATTTTGACCCGGACATCGCGCTGGGTATGCCCTCAAATATCGCGCCGCAGACGATCGGCACATCTCCAACACCCGCAGCCGCTCAAACTGCCACTGCTGCACCCGCAGCCGCTCAAACTGCCACTGCTGCACCCGCAGCCGCTCAAACTGCCACTGCTGCACCCGCAGCCAAATCTAAGAAATTGGGCGGTGCAGCCTTAGCAGCAGCCGGAGTAGTCGCCGGAGTCGCCGGAGTCGCCGGTCTGGCAGCAGCAGCGTCAGCAATGAGCTCCGAGGAGGAATCCTTCGATGAGTTTGAGGAAGAAGCGGTCTCCGACTTCGACATGGGCGATGACGAGGAAGAAGCGGTCTCCGACTTCGACATGGGCGATGACGAGGAAGAAGCCTCGGCTTTGGACGGTCTCGGTCTCGAAGACGATGAGGAAGACGCCGTATCTGACTTTGATATGGGCGACGATGAGGAAGACGCCGTATCTGACTTTGATATGGGTGACGATGAGGAAGATGAAGCCTTGGCTTTGGGCGGTCTCGACCTCGGCGATGATGACGAGGAAGATGAAGCCTTGGCTTTGGGCGGTCTCGACCTCGGCGATGATGACGAGGAAGATGAAGCCTCACAATTTGGGACTTTGACCTCTGGAGATCTCGAATCGGGGATTTCCGATCCGTTTGGGGAAGAAGATGCAGAGTTTGTCGCCGAAGAAATACCCGATCCTTTTGGGACAGCGACCTCAGATGACCTAGATATGGATCTGGGCGACTTGGACGATGACGGTATTGACGATTTCTCTGTATCTGATGACGATGACCTCGACGATCTCGGACTCGACGATCTGGGGGAAGCAACTACCGGAGATCCAGATGAAGATGATTTAGATGCTCTAGATCTCGGTGATTTGGATTCCGACGATGAAGATGAAGAAATTTCCGGCTTTTTATCTGATTTTAAGTGAGGTTGTTGCGATCGCCCGCATCTGTTCTAGTCTTAATGTTTCCCGCTCTATTTGTGAGTTGTGGGTTGCGAGTTGTTAATTTTTAATTAGCTCCAACTCACAACTGCCAAAAGGCTTTTTGCCGCGAGGGAGTTGAAGAACACTAAATCCCTGCTGTGAGGGATTGTATGCCCTCGCGCAGAATTTTTTAGCCAAAATTTTGGATGCTGCGGCTGCTGCAGAAATATTGAGTGGGCTGCATCTATTTTTCAGAGGAATTAGCCCAAAAATAGGTATTTCTATTTATTGTTCGCTGTGCGTCGCGATCGCACAAAACAGGTATTTTATCGCCGCTGCCCTGTTCGCGTTCGAGAGGAAAAACAACCTATTCCTCTGGTGGGCGATCGCACCGAGACGATCGCAAAATCCAGGTGTTTCCTCGCTCCGCCGCAAGTCCTGTTCGAGACGAAAAACAATTTAAAGGGAGAACATTTGAAATATGACTGCTATTACTACTAATGAACCGGAAGCTTTAAACTTTGAATGCGAAACAGGCAATTATCACACCTTTTGTCCGATTAGCTGCGTAGCTTGGCTTTATCAAAAAATTGAAGATAGCTTTTTCTTGGTCATCGGTACTAAGACTTGCGGCTATTTCTTGCAAAACGCAATGGGCGTGATGATTTTTGCTGAGCCTCGCTATGCGATGGCTGAGTTGGAAGAAGGTGATATTTCCGCTCAGTTAAACGATTATGATGAGTTGAAGCGGCTGTGTTTGCAAATTAAGCGCGATCGTAACCCCAGCGTCATTGTTTGGATCGGCACTTGCACCACCGAAATCATCAAAATGGACTTGGAAGGCTTGGCGCCCAAACTCGAAGCCGAAATTGGCATTCCCATCGTCACAGCCCGCGCTAACGGCTTGGATTACGCTTTTACTCAAGGGGAAGATACCGTTTTAGCAGCGATGGCTGCTAAATGTCCTGACAAAGCTCCTGTTGTAGAAGCTCAGAAGCAAGAAAGAAATGCTATCTCTCAACTGCTGAATTTCGGCAAGAAAAAAGACGAAGTTGCAGCAGATGAATCGGAATATGTCAAGCACACGCCACTGGTACTTTTCGGTTCTTTGCCCGATCCGGTTGTCACTCAGCTAACCTTAGAATTGAAGAAGCAAGGAATCAAAGTTTCCGGTTGGCTTCCTTCCAAGCGCTACACAGAATTGCCTGTCTTGGAAGAAGGTTATTATGTATCGGGCATGAATCCGTTCTTGTCGCGCACAGCTTCTACGTTGATGCGCCGCCGCAAGTGTAAGCTAATTGGTGCGCCATTCCCGATCGGCCCTGACGGAACTCGCGCTTGGATTGAGAAGATTTGCTCAGTGTTGGGAATTGAACCAAAAGGTTTGGACGAACGGGAAGCGCAAATTTGGGCTGGTTTGGAAGATTACCTGCAAATAATTCGCGGCAAATCAGTCTTCTTTATGGGCGACAATTTGCTAGAGATTTCTTTAGCACGTTTCTTGATTCGCTGCGGCATGACTTGCCCGGAAATTGGCATTCCTTACATGGACAAGCGCTATCAGGCGGCCGAATTAGCTTTGTTAGAAAAGACTTGTCACGAGATGGGAGTTCCTACTCCTCGGATTGTGGAAAAACCGGACAATTACAATCAGTTGCAGCGGATTTACGAGCAGAATATTGACTTGGTGATTACTGGTATGGCTCACGCTAATCCTTTGGAAGCGCGGGGGATTAATACTAAGTGGTCTGTTGAGTTTACTTTTGCTCAGATTCACGGCTTTGGTAATGCGCGGGATATTTTGGAGTTGGTGACTCGTCCGCTGCGCCGGAATAATTCGCTGAAGGATTTGGGTTGGGGTAATTTGGTGAAGAATGAAGCGAAGGTTTAATTTTTGAACTTCACCGGACTCCTAGCGAGGGTGGGCAATGCCCGCCCTTGTTTATTAGAATAGTACAAGCATCTGTAAAACTTCATGGGCAAGTTAGGAAAGCTGGTAGAACAATTTTTAGCAAATCCACCAGAAGTGCGCTTTGACGATGTGTGCTATATTCTAACAGCTTTTGGGTTTGAAGAAAAGCGATCGAAAGGAAGTCACCATACTTTCCGAAATGCTGATGGATTAAAAATTACAGTTTCTAAAAAAGGTGGTAAAAAGGTAAAAGGAGTATACGTCAAGCAAATTGTTGTGCTATTAAAACTGGAGGAATGGAGCGATGAATCAGAAGACGAAAGTCAAGCTTAAATCTCTAGACTATTACTTGAGTCTTAAATATCCTATCAGTTTTTATCCAGAATCCGAAGGTTATACAGCTATAATCAAAGACCTTCCTGGCTGTATGTCTCAGGGTGAAACTTTATCGGAAGCGATGGAGAATATTCAGGAAGCTAGGGAATTATGGATAGAAACAGCTTATGAGTGTGAAGATGAGATTCCTTTACCGACAACGGAAGTTGAGTATAGCGGAAGTCTATCTTTACAAATTCCTAAATCTCTACATTTGAGTTTAGCAGAAAAAGCGGAAATGGAAGGAGTTAGTCTTGACCAGTACATTCTGGTTGTGTTAAGTAAAGCAGGTTAAAAGATAATCAGATAAGAACGATGGAGTTTGAGGGAGGGTTAAAGGGCGATCGCTCTTTTATTTTTTTATGAACCGCCAAAGCGCAAAAGGTGTAGAATCAGGAGGGGAAGAGAGCGATCGCCTCATCTCGAACTTCTAGCATATTGAGTTTTTACATATTGTCTTACTACAGGCCCAAGAGTGAAAACTATTCCTTTATTTAGTGCTTCTTTTTTAATCAAAGAACGTCGCCCTAAAGATTGTACTGCATCGAGTAAATCAGTCGGAAATATTTGTATTTGCTCTAGTAATTTTGAGATAGAAACTGACTCAGACTCATTGGCAAGGACAGACATTACCTGTTTTTCTAAATCTGACAAGCGGTTAAACTCTTGATGCAATCTACATTTCAAATCTTCACCCAAAAACAGCGGAGAGTATTGCCAGAATTCAGAAACGCTGCCATTAAAGAAATCTTGAATCGCTGTAGCAACTAAATTTAACCATAAGGGATTGCCTTGGTAGTAGTCAATCAGTATTTCCCATTTTTCGTCTTCAACTAAACCTTGATCTTTGAGAATTTCCTGTGCAGCTTGCGACTCTAAACCTTGCAGTTGCATAGACCTACAAGGTCGGTTTTTGCCTTCTAATTCTGTAATTTCTCTAGGTTTGTCCCAACCGAGCAGGACTAAACAACTATTATGATATAATTCTCCTACTCGCCTGAATTGTAAGCCATAATCCTCATATCCAGTTTGGTAGTGACCCGCTAATTTTCCGCTGCTGAAAATCATCTGCACGTCATCCAGAACGAGCAGACATCGATACTTTTGCAAATATTCCATTGACTGGGATAGTAAACCGTCTAAGCTTAGCGCTAAAAACTTTCCCTCGCTTTTCTCTGCAAAAGGGGGGTGGGCGTGCTGGTTAGATAGGAATTGAAGCAGATTTGCCTGAATTCCTGCCAGAGGTGGTGAAAATTGCAGACTTCGCCAAATAACGCAGTCAAATTTATCTTTAATCTGTTCTACTAACTGCACTGCTAAAGCTGTTTTGCCAATACCGCCCATCCCTAATAGTGTCACTAAGCGACAGCGTTCCTGCACGATCCATTTTTTTAGCGTAGTTAGTTCCTCAGTGCGTCCGTAGAAAGGAGAGATATCAGGTGCTTCCCCTAAATTTGGGTGTGAGGTAGCGGTAAATTCTGGAGAAAAAGATAAGACGCGGGCATCCTTATAAGCTACAGAGATATCGCTGTCTAGCTGTTGACATTCTAATAGTTCTAAGGATTGCAAACTTTTTGCTTGGCTGTTAAGCTGATACGCAGCTAGATTGTATAATATAAATATAAGATAAGCGATCATTAGTTATAATGTATGCCAGCAAAAA
>NZ_JAUBTS010000084.1:0-23256 GCF_036705105.1 Microcoleus sp. B9-D4 | reverse complement strand
TATTTGATGAAGCCAGAAAAATGTAAAGGTAAAATAATCCATAATGCGTGAGAGTGAAATCTCTTTGACTTTGGGGATATTACCAACTTAGTGCTGCTCCATTTCAGTGTTCAAAAACTTGAATAAAAGGGGATCGGGTTGCCGTATTGTGCGGTAGGATAACGCGATCGCCTTTTTTTATGGGAGTGTGTAGACGAAGCCCCTCGTAGACATCGCTTTTTGTTGATGAAAGAGTTATTGATTGACTGGAGTGCGATCGGATAGATTTCGGATTATATATAATGTTCAGACACTTGTCCATAATACGTTTTTGATTGTCAGGGGTTATTGAAGTTTTTAATAATAATTAACATTGCTGGGCTTGTTTATTTTGAGTAAATAAGACATAATCTGAGCAACGAAAATAATTCTATAATATCTAAGATCCACATAAATGGAAAGTAATACCCATAGATATCAGAGAATCAGGTCATCTTCTCGATCGGTTGCTCCATCAATCCTGGGGGATGAGACTGAAGATAAAAATTCAGTGTTTTGGCAGGAATGGCAGGCGTATCGAGATCATCTTTACCGTTGCTGTCTCAAGTGGATGAACTCAAACCCAATCGATGCCGAAGAGGTACTGAGTCAGGGAATGCTTAAAGCCTGGAATGAATGGCAAAACTATGGAAGTAAAATTAAATATCCTAAAGCGTGGTTAACTCGAATCATCCATAATTTCTGTATGGATTTGCATCGAAAACGTAGACGAGAAGCACTAGCAATTGAAAACATAGACGATATTAAATTTGAAGATTATCCAGTATTTTATTCGAGGCTAGGAACTCCTGACTCTAATATTCTAGACCTAGAGTTGCGGGAATATATCCATCATACAATTAAATCCTTGCCTCCCCGACTCCGCAATACTTTTGTCTTATACTACTGTCAAGATAAATCCTATAAAGATATTGCCAAGCTATTTCCATGCTCTGAAGAGAACGTTCGCAAATGCGTTAGAAAAGCACGCCGAATTATACAAAGGCATTTAACCAAATATCTCGCCGGGGAAGATGATACTTCTCGAAATTCCCCCTCGCCATCCTTAAAGTTGGTAATTCCTTTGGGAGAAAAATCCCAACCTGAATCTAATTGGGAATCACTAATTACAACAAAAAGCCAGGACGAAGAAATTCACTATCAATTCACCATACTATGTCTATCAACTTTGCCACATCATTGGTACAGTTATACGAATCCTCTGGGCTGGAGATGAATGTTCACCTTGCCTTCAAGGAAAAGTCAACTAGACAAGAGCAGAAAATTATCACTTTAAGTAAGTATATCCAGAAATATCCCGAAGGATGGAAAAAAAGATTAGAACTGGCTAATTTGCTTTACGATATGGGAGACTGGCAACAAGCGGTTGCAGAATATCATCAAGTGCTTGAGCGACAACCTCAATTAGTGGGCGTGCGGCTGCAACTGGGGAAAATGTTGCAGATAATGCGACGAGAAAAAGAGGCTGTAGAAATATATGAAAAAGCCTTATTTTGTTTCGACAACGAAGCGACTCAGCATCATATCAAAGGATTGATGGCAGTTTGTCGGCATGAAAGTCAGAAGGCAATAATTGCCTTTAACTTAGCAACTCGTTTAGAACCTGACAAAATAGTTCACTGGCTGGCTTTGGCACAGGTGCATCAGCAGATAGAAAATCATCTTGGCGTGCTAAGTGCCTTAGAGCAAGTTTTGTCAATCCACCCAGATGATGTTGTGGGATTGATTTACAGCCATGATGCGAGTCAGGCGGTGGGGGATATGATCGCCGCTAGAGGGCAGTTGAGCAAGCTGATAGCTCTAGTTCCCGATGATTTTCGGGTACTGCAACGACTAATCGAGCAACGTTGTCAGATGAGATTGGTTTCAGGTATTGAGGGGAAACTGACGAAAAAGATGATTACCTCTTTACTGCTACAGGCTCCTCATGGAGCTGAGGCTCACCAGTACCTAGCATATTATCACATTTTCCGGGGGGATTGGCGGCAAGGTGTGGAGGTGTTAGCAGAGTTTACCGCCAAACACCCCCATCATCCTTATGGTTGGTATTACTATGGGCGGTGCTTGTTCGACACGGGAGAATATCAAAAGGCGGGACAGATGATGGGGAAAGCTTATCAACTGTATCCCGATGATTGTGCAATTCATCAGGCATTGTGTGAAATTTTACCCTTTGATCCCCCCCAGCCCCCCTTAATAAAGGGGGAGAATTCAATCAAAGTCCCCCTTTTTAAGGGGGATTTAGGGGGATCTCCACCGAATATAAACGAAGCCAATAAAGTTTCAAAACACGCCCTAGCCACTCTCTTGGGAGGCGAGGGGAATGTAGTCGAGGAGATGTTGAGGCGGTTTCCTGAACGTTGGAGCGTTTGGGCGACTGCGGGGCGGGTGTTGGTGGAACACTTCAAAGAGTTTGAACGGGGGTGTAGTGTTTCTGAGCAGGGGACGAAACTACAACCCCAATTAGCAGATGCTTGGTTTCGTCATGGGCGGGTGTTGGCGTTGGCGCTTAAACATCGGGAAGCAGTGGAGGCGCTGGAGAAAGGATGGGAGCTGCTACCAGCAGGGGCTTATCTGCAATTAGTACCGGCTGCGGTGTGGTTGGGGGAGAGTTATCGGGTAATCGGGGATGTCGGGGCGAGTCAGCGATGGTGGAAACTGGCTGGTGAGGGATGTCAGAAATTGAGAGCGTTTAACCCGGCTATGGCTGATTACTGGTTAGGGAGAGCTTTGGTGGGGTTGAGGGATAAGTTGGGGGCGATACAAGCTTTTGAAAGTGCTTTGAGTCAGCAGTTGTTGTATCCGGCTCGTGGGGAAGTTGAGAAGAGTTTGGGGCGACTGAAAGGTAAGGGAAGGAAGATTTCTAGAGGTTGAGGGGGGATTTTTTGGGAAAAAATAATGCTTGTAACTCGAAAAATTCCCAAATTGGGGCGGGAAAACGTCTCTAGATATAGAGTAGTGGTAATAAAAAACCACTAATCAACGTAAATTGTAACAAAAAATGTATTGTCGTATGACTATTGTCAAAAAACTAGGAGTGGTTTTAATCACTACTGTTGGAATTTCTTTTGGTGTCGTTGGTACAACCTTAGCAGACATGGTCATCAAAGTAGATAAGATTCTCGTTCCTGAAGATGAAGAGCTTATCTTTGAACCAAGCAATATGGCAGCGAACACGATTTGCTTCCAGACAACTGATAAATTAAATGGTTACATATTTATTACAGCAGGAATGAACAAGCCAGAGTTCAAAAGAGCTACCCCCAAGGAAACATGTATATCCACCTCCTCGAATAGGATGCCTATACTCATAACAGGTGCTTTCAGACCTTTGCCTGACGAGAGTAAATCCATTCGTGTATATGTGAAAGAGTTGCAATAGGGAATGGGCGATGGTGAAACGTCCACTGTATGCGATTCGCTTTTTTGTGAAGAGAAGAGCAATGGTGAAGCGCCCACTGTATGCGATTCGCTTTTGTGTGGCGAGATGAGCGATGGTGAAACGCCTGCTGTATGCGATCGTGTTTTTGTAGGGAGTGCGATCGCTCTCTTGGAAATTGGAAATGCGATCGCTTTTGTGTGGGGAGATAAGCGATGGTGCAACGTCCACTGTATGCGATCGCATGGATAATGAGAGAAGAGCGATCGCATTTCGCTGGTGATGGGAGATTGAGAAGCGATCGCCCGTGGAAAAATAGAGACTAGGCGATTGCTTCGCGAAGAGCTCGCAATGACATTGTGTATTTTTGTCCAGCTACTTAAGTGCCTGTAAAATTGCCAGAATGGTAACACTTTGAGGGCGATTCATATTTGTTAATTTTCCATTGTTAAGGGATTTGGAAAATATTTTACTTTGTTAAGCTGTATTTGCTGAGTCGATCGCCCTCAGTCCTACCTGTGATCGCACTCCCGGAACGCCCCAATCTTCAAAAAATCCAGCCCCGTCGCTCGAACAAGTTCGCGCCCAGCTCTTTTAGCTGAAAAAACTTAACATTTTTTAATAACTTGCAAAGATTAGCTATAATTGTTTACAGGTGCTGGTTGGGGAACTTTTTATAAATCACCCGATCGGATGAGTCTGAAAGACGATGCCAAGCATCAGCAAAAATTTTACCTTAAAGGTAATCCTGAGATTAAATTAGGTGAGTCGGTATGATCGTTAGCCCTAAAAAGGAAACTGCTCAGGTCAAGGTGGAAGATACTCAGACTGTAGACACCAAGGCCGCAGAGACCAAAATTGCAGATAACAAAACGCCCCAAAAGCAGTCTCCGAAGAAACCCGCGCGCAAACCGCAGCGGTGGGCGATTGGGTTGGTTGCAGCCGGGTTGCTAGCTGTACCGACCACCATATATATAGCAAAAAGTCGATCGCAGCCGAAAGTAGATGCGATCGCCACTATGACAGTACCCGTGGAAGCGCAAAACCTCACGGTGCGGATCACGTCGAGTGGCACGGTGCAGCCCGTACAGCGCGTGAATCTCAGCCCCAAAGGCTCCGGGCGCATAGCAGAATTATTTGTCGAACAGGGCGATCGAGTCGAAGCAGGACAAATCGTGGCCCGCATGGAAAGCCGCGATGTAGAAGCTCAACTAGCTCAAGCCAAGGCCCGCGAAGCCAGCGTGCGAGCGAAACTCGCCAAAATCGAAGCCGGGAATCGATCGGAAGACATCGCCAGCGCCCGAGCGCGCTTAGAGCAAGCCGAGGCCAGTCTCGCGCAAGTCCAAGCCGGTAGCCGCGTTGAAGAAGTTGCAGGAGCCAGAGCCCGCTTGCAGCAAACTCAAGCTGGTTTACAGCGACTGCGAGCCGGCAGCCGCGTTGAAGAAGTCAGCCAAGGGCGAGCTCGTTTAGCCCAAGCTCAAGCTCGTTTAGCAGACGCTCAAACTGGTAGTGTCAAACAAGAAATTGCCCAAGCACAAACGCAAATTGACTCGAGTAAAGCCCAAGCCGAACTAACAGCTCAACGGGTAGAACGCAATCGGCCTTTAGTGGAAGAAGGTGCTCTGGCTAAAGATAAACTGGATGAATTAATTAAAGAAAATCGTACTGCCCAAGCTAAATTAATAGAATCTCAAAAACGCCTGCAACAACTGCAAGAAAGTCGGGAGTCCCAAATTCAGCAACTGCAAGCTGCTGTGCAAGTCGAGCAGCAAGCATTGAACCAATTGCAAAACGGCACGCGATCGGAAGAAATTGCCCAAGCCGAAGCAGAAGTTGCCGAAGCAAAAAGCAAATTAGCGCAAGTAGAAAACGGCAACCGTCCAGAAGAAATCGCCAAAGCCGAAGCAGCAGTTGCTGAAGCCAAAAGTCAATTGGCCGCACAAGAAAACGGTTCTCGACCGGAAGAAATAGCTCAAGCTCAAGCTGAATTAGCCGAAGCTCAAGCTCAAGTCCGCTTTCAAGAAGTGCAGTTAGAAGATACGAAAGTTCGCGCTCCTTTTGCTGGAATTATTACCCAAAGATACGCCATCCAAGGAGCTTTTGTAACTCCCGCAACTTCGGCATCGGAAGCTACTTCGGCAACTTCGACATCGATTGTCGCTTTAGCTAGAGATGTGGAGGTTTTGGCGAAAGTCCCGGAGGCTGATATCAGTCAAATTAAACCGGGTCAAGTAGTTGAAATAGTGGCTGATGCTTATCCCGATAAAGTGTTTAAAGGTCGCGTTAAATTAATTGCACCGGAAGCTGTTAAGGAACGGGATGTAACGCTATTTCAAGTGCGAGTTGCCATTGATACGGGCAAAGAGTCGCTGCAATCGGGGATGAATGTTGATTTGAGATTTGTTGGTCAAAAGCTGAGCAATGCTTTAGTTGTGCCGACGGTGGCAATTGTGACTAATAAAGGTCAAACGGGTGTGCTAGTTCCCGATGAGAAACAACAGCCTAAGTTTAAACCTGTTACCGTTGGCTCGACTATTGGCAACAAGATTCAGATTTTAGAGGGTGCAAAAGTGGGCGATCGCGTTTTTACCGAACTTCCTCAAGGTAAAAAGCTGGAGGATATTATCAAGAATCAGAAATAGGACATAGGGCCTAGGGCATGGGGCCTAGGGCATGGGGCATTATTTATCTCGATCGCTCTAGGGTGTTTTCTTTCCCCGGAGATCCCCCCTAACCCCCCTTAAGAAGGGGGGGACAAGAGCAGTCAAAGTCGCTCTTAATAAGGGGGGGACAAGACTATTCAAAGTCAACCCCTACTCCCCTTATTAAGGGGGATTTAGGGGGATCGAGACTCGACTACAGGCGAGATTTATTATGGGTTTAAATATTAAGTTGACACCAATAACCCCAATTCCCTAATCGAAAATCTAAAATCCAAAATCTAAAATCGAACTATGGATATTGTTGAAAGCGTCAAAATGGCTGTCACAACTTTGATGGCAAACAAGCTTCGCAGCACGTTGACGATGTTAGGAATTATCATAGGCAATGCTTCTGTCATTTCGATGATCGGTATCGGGGAAGGAGCTCAAACATTTATCGAGGGACAGGTTAATTCTCTGGGTTCAAACTTGCTATTTATTATTCCCGGAAGTCCTGAAGCACAAAGCCGCCCGGTGATTCCGCCCCAGACTTTAGTAGTGGAAGATGCAGAGGCGATCGCATCTCAAGTTGCTTCTGTCCAAGAAGTCGCACCAACTCTCAATGACAGTCAACTCGTTACCTACCGCAACAAAAATGTCTCATCTTCTATTGTTGGAACTACGCCAGAGTTTCTGACAGTCAGAAGCTTTGATGTTGCCCAAGGTCGATTTTTAAACAAATTAGATTTAGAAAGACAAGAAAATGTGGTTGCTTTAGGATCGGAAGCAGCCGAACAATTGTTTGGTAATACACCGCCACTTGGTCAATATATTCGTATCAAAAATTCGACTTTTCAAGTGATTGGTGTCATGCAGGCGAAAGGCTCAAGTTTTGGCGACAATCAAGATATGAATGTTTATTTGCCGCTGACAACAATGGCAAACCGAATTGTTGGTCGCTCGTCTCCATACGGTACAAAAGTAACATTTATTTCGGTTGCTATCAAAGATGAAAGTATGATGCAAGCAGCCCAATTTCAAATAGAAAATCTGCTCAGATTGCGTCATAAAATTACTAAAGAAGATGATTTTACTGTTCGCAACCAGAAAGATTTGATGAATACTTTGGGCAGTATTACTGGTGCTTTGACGTTGATGTTGGCTTTCGTGGCGGCAATTTCGCTGTTTGTGGGCGGCATCGGGATTATGAATATCATGCTGGTTTCTGTTACCGAACGCACTAAGGAAATTGGATTGAGAAAGGCGATCGGAGCTTCTCAGCAAGATATCCTGATTCAGTTTATGATAGAGTCTGTGATTTTGTCAGCGGCAGGCGGGGCGATCGGCACTGGATTCGGTATCGGCGGCGTGCTTTTAGTCGCTGCTTTTACTCCTCTGCAAGCTAGTGTTTCCCCAATGGCGATCGCACTTGCAGTCGGTGTTTCCGGCAGTATCGGCTTATTTTTCGGCATTGTACCCGCAAAACAAGCTGCTAAATTAGACCCGATTGTGGCATTGAGAAGTGCTTAATTAGTTTGTTGACTGTTCACGGTTGACTGTTGACTGTTGACTGTTCACGGTTGACTGTTCACGGTTGACTGTTATAAAAATAACTAATAACTCCTATAGCAATCCTAAATCATTTGTCCATTTCTTACTCCCTCCCCTTAGTAAGGGGAGGGTTGGGGTGGGGTAAAAAATTTACGACTCATTTAGGATTCCTATAACCCATAATTACTAACTAATAACTAATAACTCATAACTAAGTATGAATTTTATTGAAAGCGTCAAAATGGCCGGTCAAACGCTACTAGCCAACAAAACTCGCAGCAGTTTAACAATGATTGGCATGATTGTCGGTAACGCCTCAGTAATTGCCATGATTGGAGTGGGAGAAGGAGCTCAAAAATTTGTAGCAGGACAAGTGCAATCGCTGGGTACAAACGTATTAATCGTGAGGCCTGGAGTACCGAACGCTAGGCGAAGTACCATCTCAAGTGCGCCTCAAACTCTCGTATTGCCAGACGCAAAGGCGATCGCAACTCAAGTCCCATCCGTTCAAGGCGTCTCAGCAGAACTTAACAGTTCCGAAATAGTTCGCTACAGCAACAAAAATGTTTCGTCTCTAATTTTCGGCACAATTCCCGAATTTCTAGAAGTCAGAAGCTTTGAAATGGCAAAAGGGCGGTTTTTGACCGAACTTGATGTTAAGCAAAGTAACCAAGTTGTGGTTCTCGGTTCAGAATTGGCAGAAAAACTTTTTGGCAATACAAATCCCTTGGGCGAACAGGTGCGTATCCAAAATGTCAGCGTCAAAGTAATTGGAGTATTGGCGCCCAAAGGCACATCTTTTGGTACGAATTTTGATAATTCCGCCGCTGTGCCGATCACCACAATGGCCAATCGCATAGTCGGGCGCAAATCTCCCTACGGTTTGGCTGTCACGTCGATATTTATTTCGATTAAAGATGAATCGCAAATGGAGGCGGCGCAATTTCAGGTAGAAAACCTGCTGAGATTGCGGCACAAAATTACTACCGAAGATGATTTTACTGTCAGAAATCAGAAAGATTTAATGGCAAGAATGGGGGCAATTTCCGGCGCTTTGACTCTGATGTTAACTGCTGTTGCCAGCATTTCCCTATTAGTCGGTGGCATTGGGATTATGAACATTATGCTTGTGTCCGTTAGCGAACGGACTCAGGAAATTGGGCTCAGAAAGGCGATCGGCGCATCTCAACAAGATATCTTGTTTCAATTTATTGTCGAAGCTGTGATTTTATCCGCTGCCGGAGGGATAGTCGGTACTTGCGTCGGTGTCGGCGGTATCTTGCTTGTAGGTAATTTGACGCCCTTGCAAGCTGGAATATCACCCGTGGCGATCGCCCTGGCTGTCAGTGTATCCGGTGCAGTAGGCCTCTTCTTCGGCGTTGTCCCCGCCCGCCAAGCCGCCAAACTCGACCCGATCGCAGCTTTGAGGAGTGCTTAATAAATATATACTTAGTCCGTTACACAATCCGCTCATTTATGATATGGGAATAGGGGTTATATAAAAATTTAAAAAAACTGTTTTTTTGTAAAGATTTAACAAAGTGGGACTGTTTGAGGAACTTTTTTAAAGAGTATTTTGACTTACATTTACAGCGCAAAAGTTCATCAAAAACCCATTAAATGTTAAAGATTTAATAAACCTTTATTGTGGCGTTTGCTTACGAACCACAAAGTTTAATAATATTAAATCTGGGGTAAACAGACTTAAGCATCTACAGAGTTTACGAAACCTTTGCGATTTAATCAAAATATCCAATAAATCAACATGGCATCCCTGACCCCTAGTCCTCAATTTGACTATCTCGAAGGAACCACCCAACCAGACAGATTTAACGCTTTGGATGGCAACGACATAATTTATGCCAACAGCGGAGACGACTATCTCGAAGGCGATGTCGGCAAAGACAAAATCTGCGGCGACCAAGGTAACGATACGATTGTTGCTGGTGCAGACGACGACATCCTCTGGGGAGGCAAAGGCAGCGACCTAATTGGTGGCGATTCCGGCAACGATCTCATCTATGCAGGCGCAGGTAGCGATACCGTGAGCGGCGGCACAGGCGATGATATATTTGCCATTGCTAAGGGCAGCGGTGGCCCAACTGTAGCAACAGCCGACTACATCGCCGACTTCGGCAACGGCAATGACAAAATTCGATTGCTAGACGGCCTCAGCTTTGAAGATTTAAACATCCAGCAAGGCACCGGCGCCAACAGCAACAGCACCGTAATTCAAGACAAACTAACGGGCGAGTATTTAGTAGTATTGCCGGGAGTCAACAGCAACACAATCAACCGCGACCAATTCACAAATCAGCTATCGGGAAACCCTGTCATTGAGTGGAACGGAGTCATGCTGAATGCAGTGCGGACAGGCAACACCGCGCCTCCCCTCGCCTCCCGCAACATGGCAATGGTTCACGCAGCCATTTACGATGCTGTTAACTCGATCAGCAAAAAATACAGCCCTTACCAAGTCAACATAGATGCACCAGCAGGCACATCAGCAGAAGCTGCCACCGCCGCAGCCGCCCATCGCGTCTTAGTCAGCGTCTACCCAGCGCAAGCAGCCACATTCAACGAAGTATACGCATCGTCTTTAGCTAAAATTACCGATGGCAAAGCTAAAGAAGACGGGATTGCCCTCGGACAGCAAGTTGCTGACCAAATTATCAGTTCGCGGAGTACAGACGGCATCACAAAAGTAGTGCAGTACACCCCCTCAACCAACCTTGGCAGTTGGGTGCCGACTCCCCCCGCCCTTGCCGCCGCGCTGGCACCACAGTGGGCAGAAGTTACTCCCTTTGCCATGACTAGCGGTTCTCAGTTCCGCCCGGTCGCCCCGCCCGCCCTTGACAGCGACCAGTACGCAGAGGAAGTTAACTACGTCCAAGAAATCGGCAAAAGTGACAGTCTTACGCGCACCCCAGACCAAACTGTGATCGCCAAATTCTGGGCCAACGGCGCTGGGACGTTTACCCCTCCGGGTCACTGGAACCAAATCGCCGAAGAAACAGCGAATCTCACTGGTCAATCCTTAGAAGATAGCGCCCGCTTGTTCGCCCTGCTGAATATTGCTCTCGCCGATGCAGCTATTAGTTGCTGGGATGCCAAGTACCAGTACAATTTATGGCGGCCGGTGACAGCTATCCGCCAAGCTGACACAGACAACAATCCCGAAACGACAGCCGACCCCCTGTGGACTCCGCTGCTAACTACTCCACCGTTCCCTGAGTACACGTCGGGCCACAGTACCTTTAGCGCTGCGGCAGATCCTGTTATGAGTTCTGTATTTGGTTCGGATTACGGCTTTGCCGATCGGGGAGACAGGAGTGTCAACACTTTGCGAACCTTTGAAAACTTCAGCGAAGCGGCCGACGAATCGGGCATGAGTCGCATTTACGGAGGCATTCATTTCATGAGTGCTAACGTAAATGGTTTAAGTGTGGGTAGAAATGTGGGGAATTATGTTGTCCAGAATTTCTTAACAGCCTAGGAAAGTTGGGGCGGGTTTACAAGATTGCTGAGATGTTGCACCATTTTCAATAATCTTTTTAGGAACAGGCAAGATGCCTGTTCCACAAGAAATCAACTCTTTGTGGAACAGGCATCTTGCCTGTTCCTAATTATTCCAGCAGTTCTACAGTGCCGAGATAGCCATCTACTCGGACTTTTTGACCGTCTCGCAAGCGAGTTGTCGCTTCAGAAATATTCATAACTGCGGGAATTTTGTACTCGCGGGCGATAATTGCTCCGTGAGATAGTTGGCCGCCAACTTCGGCGATAATTGCTGTTGCTCCTAATAGCAGCGGTGCCCAACCTGCATCGGTGTAAGGAACTACTGCGATCGCATTTTCTCCTAAATCTGTGCTCGCGGTGCGGCAAATCTTGACAAAGCCTTCGACACGGCCAATACTTGCTGGAATTCCCTGGATGATATTAGTTTCTGATGTTGCGGAGTCGATCGCCCTTGTCTGAGAATTTGGCAGCAAATTGCCGTAGACAACAGGGGGAATCGGGCGATCGCGATCGGCTACCAGGCGATCGCGCCTTTGGCTAATTGTATCCTTAAACGAAACACTTGCACCGCTACGAATCCACTGCTGAATTTCCCCAAATTCCAGATAAAAAATATCCCCGCTTTCCTGAAACACCTGCATTGCCAAGCCGCAAGCTTCAATCTCCAAAAAAGTCCAGCGCAGGTGAGCCAACAACCGCGCGTAAATTTCGCTAATTTCGTTTTTGACAAGCGCTCTTTCTTGACATTTATCTAATCGCCACTTCTGCGAAAAAGTCAATCCTATTTCACGCTTTTCAACTAAATTAGTTTCGGCTTTTTGAGCCATATTTATTAGCAACTTTTGATAAATTTCTGGTTGTTCTCGCCAAGTAGGAACAGCAATATCCGTTCCCACCTCGCTCAAATATCCGTAAATATCAAGCCACTTTTCAAAATCTGCTTGTAAAGCCGGAGTTTCCGCAAATGTCTGTGCTAAATGTGCGACTGAAACAGTTTCGTCAGGCTGCGAAACAGCAGCTTGCCGCAATTTCTGAGCCAACTGCTGTAAAGCTCGCACCGAAGCAATTTCAGGAGCGCTGTCATTAGCCAGCCAGTCATCATTAACGCGAAAAATTGCCTTGCGAATAGCCAGCCCGATCGGCCCTAATATATTGTAGTAAGTAATCGGTTTCAGCCACTCCTGAATTTGCTCCGCTCTCTCCAACAATTCCGTTAAATATTGATAATCGGGCATGGGGCATTGGGCATTGGGAATTGGGCATTGGGAATTGGGCATTGGGAATTGGGCATTGGGCATTAATATTCCTTTTGACTCATCCTCCATAATTAATCCGTGTATCCGTGTCAAAATCTGTGTCGTGCCTTCCTTCTCCAGACTTTGCAGTGCCGGGAGGAAAATAGAACTACGATCGCCCTTAAATTCTGCATTGAGCGCCCTCTCTCGCTGCACCAGACGCCACAAACCAGGCAAATTCGGCAAAATCTTCCCCAAAGGCGGCTTGCCCATTTTTTGCCCTCTCAGCAAAAATTCCAAACCCTGCTCCGGCAATCCCATCATCCGAAAGATTTCGCCCAACAAAGTCGCATTAAAATAGGCGTGAGAACCCAGCAAAGTTGCCGTTTCATTAAAGTTTAAGCCGATCGCGCGATCGCCCAAAACCACCTTAAAAATCTCTCCCCAAACCCCGCAAGTCAGCGGCCGATTAATCGACCAAGTTAGGGGACGAATTGCACCTGGAATCACTTCTGCTGCAATAGTGCGCGTCCAAAAAGGCTGCAAATTAGTAATTGGGCGGCTTTGCAAAATCCAAACTTTTTCCCCGTCCCAACTCCACTCAATATCCTGCGGAATTCCGTGAAAAAATGCTTCAATTGCTTGGGCTTGTTTCACCAATTCTGCTAAAATAGATTGAGCAATAATTGAATTACTTTGAACTTCAGTTAATTTTTTTTCTAATGATTCAGGTTGACTAAAATCAATTTCTAAATGTACCGGAGTACATTGTCCGCCGACAACAGATTCTGCTCCTCCCGGTAAAGCTTCTATAATTACCTGGGAACCACCATCTAAAGGATTGCGGCTGAACATGACTCCCGCCAATTCGCTGTCAATATAAGGCTGAATTAATACAGCCATTTGGGTGTCAGGCAATTGTCGCTGTCGGCGATAAGCAACGGCTTCGGAAGTCCAATAAGACTGGCGGCAGCGATTAATTGCATCGAGTAATTCTGCTTCACTGAAAACAGGGCCAAGAGTTTGATATTGTCCAGCCGCTGAACTAAGAGCGCCGTCTTCTCCCGCAGCAGAAGAACGCACAATTATGCGATTTTGGATTTTGGATTTTAGATTTTGGATTACAGAATTACTGATTAACAGTCGATCGGCATTTTCCTCATTCCTTCTTCCTTCTCCCCTCTTCCCTCTTCCCTCTTCCTTCTTCCCTCTTCCTTCTTCCTTCGATGGCAATATAAAACCAGCAGGTACGTTAAAACCTGCGCGTTTTAGTTGAGACAATTTAGCCGCTTTATCGCCGCAGATTGCAGCATCTAACGAGTCATCAAGAGAAAACAATTGCTCTGATTTAGATAAAGCCATATCATCACCCTGACTAAAATTAATTGCTGCTAACAACAAAGCTAATCCTGCTGCTGCTAAAAATTCTGGCATTGATTGTCGCCACACCCAAACCCAAATTGGCGTGCACAGACATCCGCAACGGGAAGCAAAGAGTCTCGCCCGATCGCCCTCACCCCACCACCGCTGTGCCAAACCCCACACCAGCAGCCCCCAAATGCCCGATGATACAGCCACCGGGGGCGAAAATACCAAAAGACCCCAAACAGCGTTGGTCACGCCTCCACCTCGGGCGATCGCATATCTGCCGGCAACTAGAGGAATTAACAGGGCGATCGTGATCGCAGGTGCATCCGGGAAGTAAAATCGCCCCGCCAAAACCGGCACAATACCTCTGGCAATTTCCGCCAACACCGCAGCAATTCCCGCTGATTTCCCCCCGTGAATGAAAGCAGCAGACACACCCACATTCCCCGTGCCCAGCGCCCTCAAATCTCGGCGGCTAAACACTCGCACCGCCCATCTCGTTAGCGGTAAAGCACCCAGACTGAAACTAGCAGCCAACAGCCATGCTATTGTCCCCAACGGCATAAAATCTGCTCTCCTATTTTCACGCTCTAAACATTATGACGGCAATTATGTCAATTTTTCTGTCTTCCGATATATCAACCAGACGGCATTAACACTTAAGATAATGTAAAAGTAGAGTAGATAAGGATTTAACTATCATGACTGATGTCAGCTTGACGACCCCAATAGCAGTTCTTGTCGCTGGCTTTATTGCCGCAGTTACGATCGGCTCGATCGCTTGGTATAACTCCAAGCGTCCCCCCGGTTGGGAATCCAAAGAACGCCCGGATTTTGTACCGAAAGTTGATAAAGACGATTTGATTGCTGATGTTTCTGACTCCAAAGGTAAATAAAACAAAGTTTCTTTAGAGGAATAAAAGCAGGACTTGTGCATTAATGAGAAAACTCGGTCATTGCCAGTTGTCATTGCTAGCCGGAGATCGGCAATTTCAATGGTTCACCTTTTCATTTTTGGCGCAAGTCCTATAAATTTCAAATCCCCAATCTAAAATCTAAAAAATCGGTAAGGTGCGCCATAAGCATCCTAAATATACAGGGCTTACGAAAAAAGTATAGCCTTTCGAGCGAAACATGAGGTACTCATGGGCATAGGCCTCCGTGGCCTCCGTGGGCATAGGGCATACCTCACTTTTTTGAGAACCGCTATAAGTAGTTTTACACGATACATATAACGTAAGGTGCGCCATAAGCACCCTACATATACAGGACTTACGAAAAAAGTAATTTTAGAGGATTAATATAGGGTAAGCTGCGCCATAAGCACCATACAAATTCTGCGTCCAAGACAGATATAGAATAGAAGTTCTGCGTAAGTCTTGTATGGAATTCTGTAGGGGCAATTATGAAAAAGCCCCTACAAATAATCGGCTATACCGCGCCAGTTCTGCTTGCTTATTTTTGCAGCGGATTGAGTTTTGTAACCGAGCTTTCCTTGGCATCTTCAGCGCTATCTTTCAGGAAAGCAGAAGCATCCTTAACAGCGGCGCCTACTCTCTCTAAAATATTGGCATCGGGATCGCTGCGATCGAATACGGGTTGAGCCTTAGCCGGCTGTCCGTCTGGGGCTTCTAACAGAGTTTTATCTCCGCCGAGTTCGAGGTCGAACTTGTCAGTTTCCATCGGTGCAGAACCCGGATAAAGCAGCTTTGAGGAATTAGATTCAGCGGTAGTCGAGGCCAGGAGACGATCTGCTACAATCGACAAATCAGCCCGATTCTTTTCTGCTTTAGCAGGCGATTGATTGACTTTAGGGTCAGTAGACATTTGATAATTCGTGTATCCATCTCCACCGGCCTTGTGAGGGTTATTCATTCCTCCCATTTGAACGGGAGGATTCTCTGGCCGAGCACCTCGAACATCGCCGGGATTACAAGCGGTGCTGGTAAACAGCAGCACACCTGCCATAAATACAGTCAAAAATTGAGTCAAAAATTGACCGATACGCAGTCTTTTAAAAAAAGCAGTTACAGTGTTCACAAAAATTTCCAGATTTTTTACTACTACTTGTCAAGAGTAAAAGTAAACTCCCCATGCGTGCCTCTAACGGCGGTGATATTTTGCTGCGGGTTGCTATCGACTTTTTTATAACTTTAGAGGGATTTCATAAACTGCGGAGATTTTGCCCAAGCAAAGCATAATGGTAGGGTGCGCCAGTTCCAATAGTTGCTCGAATTGAAGAGCTTTTTTGTTTCTGACACACCCTACAAGCTCTTAATTAGGGAATTTTTCGACTTTCGCTTCAGCTTGCAAAGTCAGCAAACCAGCTTCCACATTTAGCTGCTGAATTCGCAGGGACATTCCCTCAAGTTCAAAATTTCGCAAGTTTAAAACTTCACCAGCTTTGTCCGCCAAAGCTTCAGTTAAGTCCGGCGAAAATTCCTTGTTTTCGGGATACTCGACATCCTGAAGAGAAATTGCCCAACCGCCCGCTGCGATCTGAGGTTTTGATGTAAAATAAATTTTTTCAGTTGAGGCAGTTTCCTGCACCAATACCTCAGCATTTAAAGCGATTTTTTCGGCTAGCAATTGGCACTCAATAGTTTTAACGTCTATTGTCTGCTGTTGTCCGTCAACAGTAACTTTTAAGTTTTTCAGTTTCCTGCTGATGTATTCGGAATTAAAAGCGCGGTTGATATCGCTTTCTGTTAAAACAGCGCGCGCCGCACCGAAGGCAGGCCCGTTCAGTTCAATTTTGCCAAACATAGCGGTGAGGGGATTGACAGCAATATCCTTTATGTGAATTTGCAAATCTTCCACGCGCAAATCTTGTTGCATTACCAACCCTGTGCCCTCAACGGCAACGGCCTCTACTGAACCCTGGGCTAGCTGGATCGGATCGGTGTTGACTGTGACAGACAAAGTTTCGGATTCGTCTAATTTGCTAGCAATAGCAATCTCTGCCACTTTGTCGATCGCCTGTTCCCCTAAACTTCTATTTTGTTGAAGCACGCTCAGAATTCCTAATAATATTGTTTAAAAATAGTAGTTAATACTTAATAAAGTATGCGTCTTCCTCTCGGCAGGTTTCTCGTCTGAAAAAAACTTAGCCAAAGACAGAGGGTTTCCAGCAAATTGCTAAAATTAATCAGGTACTCTTCGGCGCACTCTACATTGACAATCAAGCATCCAGGATACCCGCCACGTGATTCATCCGTCCAGAAATAAAAAACCTGTATCCGATAAAGGAGCCCCCGAATTGATCTCGCGCAAGTCAATGCTTCAATTCTTTAATCTAAAATCTAAAATCTAAAATCGATTGACTCGGTGGCGAAGCGGTGAAAAATCAAAAACTCGGATTTTTGCCAAAAGTCTTTTCGAGAAGTTCGATCGCCCGCTACAATTAAGTTAAGAGCCGGCACCGCCATTTGCAATGAATCCAGAATCAACTCTCGCCAGACTACAAGCTACACTTCCCGACGGAAAACTGCCTTCTAGCTACGGGGTTTACTTCAAAAACACCCTAGTAGCCCTATGTCACGCCCTAGAAGACCACATTTTGCAAACCAGTGGCGGGGAAAAGAACGAACTCCAACCCTTAGTTTTGGTAACGTTTCAGCAGGGTAAATGGTATTTACAGGAAGCCGATCGCTACCTAGATATTGCTAATGCCTCTCGGCGCGTTGTCATCGGTGCAGTAGCCGACAGCGGTTTTGCTACCCACAAAACCGGGCAATTAGAAAATGTATCTTTAATAAATCTCGATGAGAATGACCCCATAATCGAAGAATGGAATTTAATCATCCTCGCCCCGACATACAAAGCAATGGTGCTTTGTCGCGAACTTTCAGACCAAGAATACTTGCCCGAGGGCAAGCCCGAAGTAGATACAGAACGAAAGTTCTACGGTTTGTGGTCGTTTGACCAGTCTTTGGTGTCGGCTGCTGCAGAAATTTTTATAGAACAGACGCGACATTACAACTCTCCTCTGGCAGACACTTTGCTGGAAATGCACCACGAAATCCTGGCAACCAAAGGCCCGCCCTTGGCAGACATTAGTGGCGTGGTATCGCGGATAGTCACTTACCTGCAAAGTTCTCAGCAGCAAATGGTAGCAATTAACCGCCAAACCCGCGAGTTGTGGGAATTGGAAGGTCAAGCATTGCGCGTCAGCCGCAATTTGAACGCTAACAAACTTCAAGCTTTTCTACGCATGGCCCAGCGCGTGGACGAACGCGATACCTCAAATCCTACAGCGTCTTTGCAGGTGGCGGCTTTGTCGGAAACTTTGGGTCAACTGCTGGATTTGCCGGCTTTGCAGTTGCGGAGGCTGCGGCTGGCTGGATTGGTGTTTCGAGTCGGCTTAGTTTCGGCCCCGAATGAGGTGTTCGATCGCACTCCCGATGCTTTTGACCCAGCAACTTTATCATTTTGGCGCGATCGCAGTTTCATCGGTTCCCAACTACTGCAAGCAATGCCGGAGATAGCACCTGTGGCGGAAATTGTCAAGCACCAACTCGAATATTGGGACGGCAGCGGCAGGCCAGAGGGTTTGCGAGCCGAAACCATACCCGTTGCTTCGCGGATTTTGGGGTTGGTCGCTGATTTTCAAGAATTGACTCAACCGCGTGGCGATCGTCCCGCTTTGAGTTTGAGCGAAGCTTTGGAAGAGTGCCGCGAACTGTCGGGCACTCGCTTCGATCCGGCTTTGGTGGAAACTCTGGGCAACGTCGTCAGGCTGGCAGAAATGGGTTTGATGGAGTTACCAACTCGCCCAAGCCAACTGCCTAACGTGTGGTTGGAGGAGGGCGATCGAACGACCTCGGCCGCTCCGGCATTATAAAATAACTGGATTGTTGACTGTTGACTGTTGACTGTTGACTGTTGACTGTTGACTGTTAACCAACAACTGACAACCAACAACTCACAACTGACTAATGACTAATGACCTCGAAGCCATACGCAAAGGCAAAATTCTGATGTTGGCCGGCACTGATTTAGCCGGCAAAGACTTAGCGGGAGCCGATCTCGCCGGTGCTAACTTGTCTCAAGCCAACTTGAGTGGAGCTAATCTCGTCGGCGCTAACTTGCAGCGGGCAGTATTGCGAGCCAACCTCCGCGGCGCTGACTTGAGCGGCGCCAACCTGCGAGGGGCAGATTTTCGGAATGCCGATTTGCGGGGAGCTTCTTTCGCTAACGCTTTAGTCCGCGACGCAAGTTTTGGGGGTGCTTTTTTGACGGGGGCATCCATCGGCAATTTGGATTTGAGCGGTGTCGATTTGCGGGGCGCCGATTTGCGGGGCGCTGCTTTGGCTAGGGCAATTTTGCTTGGTGCCGATTTGAGCCATGCCAATTTATCCGGCGCTGATTTATCGGGAGCTGACTTGGAAGAAGCGATCCTGAATGGAGCCGTACTGCGCGGCGCTAACCTGACGGGGGCTAATTTGCTTTGCGCCATGATGGAACAAACCCTTTGGGATGGAGCTTTGCTCGATCGCGCCTGTCTCCAAGGCACCCCCCTGAGCCTTTAAATTTCAACAATGTTGTTTTGAAGACAGACAAAAAACAAGATCTGCTTATGATGTGAATAAGCACAAGCGATTTTTACATTTCTTAATATAGGGTTATAATGGCGACTGTAGATGAGCAAACGAATAAATGGTAGCAGCTTTGTTTAGCGGTACATCCTTTCAAGGTCAAAGTGGCGATCGCCTTGTTAGTAAAGTAGCAGGAGCTGCGATCGCAGCCTTATTCAAGCGTTCTGAAAAGGCCGAGGCCAACATCCGAGTCGAACCAGTAGCCAAACTCTTGCAGGGAAGCATCGACGGTTTCGACTTCGTTGGCAAAGGTATGTTGATGTACAACGGCCTTCGCATAGAAGTGATGGAACTCTATCTGCAAGCACTCTCCATAGATTTTGGGGCGATTTTTGCAGGTCAAGTGAAATTACGGCAGCCTACCCAGGCAAATATGCGAGTAGTCTTAAGTCGATCGGATTTAACCACCTCATTCAATACACCTTTTGTAGTTGAAAAACTCCAGAAGCTGAAGTACCAAGAGCAATCTCTGCACTTTCAAAACACTGAAGTCAGCTTCGGAACCGACAAATCAATTCGGCTTCAGTCCGAAATTACCGTAGGCGATGCCAGCGAACCGGTCAAAATAGATATTACAGCTCAATTGCAAGTAGAAGACCGGCGTAAAATCCAATTTGTCAGCGTTACTTACGGCGGTGACGGGCAAGCAGTAGACTTGGGTCAAGCTATAATTGCCCACGTAAATAACTTGCTAGACTTAGACAAATTTGCCTTAGAAGGCACTCAACTGCGAGTAGACCGCTGCCGAGTTCAGAATGACGAGCTGGTTTTCTACGGTTGGGCTGGTATCGAACAGTTCCCCAAAGGCAAGCGCTAAACCTCAGCAGGCTGAGGTTTGCCCAGCCATCTAGTTTGGAAAAAGAGCATTTTTTAGTTAGCAAACAACCCGCACCGGCGGGTTTTGCTTTAGATTTTAGATGGGAGGAAAAATCTAAGATCTAAAATTTCGCATCTAAAGTCGATCGAGGCAAAATCAGCACTGAGGTTGATTCGAGCGGACAAATTATTTTGATAGATTTAAATAATAAATTAAACCACCCTCAAGAATAAAGATGCTCGGATTTTATTTATTTTGTATCTACGTCGCAGTCTTGTCCGTGTTTGCCGGGCCGGCCCACCGCCGGTCTGAGAAATGGTGGGTAGAAATTGTCACCGATTTGCCCCACTGTACCTACTATTTTGGCCCCTTCGACACCGACAAAGAAGCTTCCAGCAATATTCCAGGCTACATCGAAGACTTGGAAAGCGAGGGAGCTAGAAGGGTTAGTATCCGCATCAAACGCTGTCAGCCTTCGGAACTCACGATTTGCGATAGTGAATTTTCAGAGGGTATCGCGGCTTAAGAATTTTGATAATCCAGGGGGCAGAAACCGGGTTTTTTGACGAAAATACTCAGTCTATAGGGAGGGGTATGGGTTAAGCAACGCGGTTTCTGATCGTCAAGAGTGTGTAAGTTCTGTTTGAATTTTTCATTAACTGAAGCCTCAACAATAATATTAAGCATCGTCTTGTCCTAGTCCTTACCGGACGGACTTTGTATTTGTAGTGGTGGCTTCAAAGTCGGCATCTTCTCCACCCAAATGCAGAGTTTAGCCAGCATTAACTGCCAAAAAATATCGGGATAAAATCAGCACTGAGGACGAGCCGATCGCTCCCGTTGCGTTGATAAATTGAGAAGAGTAAAAACTACTTAAGTATTCCCAGAGGTAAATATGTTTGAAATCTCTATGTTGGGTATGTTTTTCACGGCTTTTTGGCTACTAGCTCAACCTGCTAGCAGCACTAGACGCGACGAATGGTGGGTAGAAGTTGATACAGATTCGCCAAAGCGTACCTATTACTTTGGGCCCTATGACAGCAGACAGGAAGCTTCCGACAACTCGAACGACTACATCCGAGACTTGGAAAACAAAGGATCTAAAAAAATTAGCATCAACATCAAACAAGGTAGCCAACCTACTCAGCTAAGAGCTAGCGAAGAGTCTTGAGAAGGTGGGAAAGTGCAAATTACGGGCGAAGAAAAGTTGACTTATTAACAGGGTATTTTTCAAATGAGATCGCGCTTGCATACAGTAGGGACACAACAATGCTGTGTCCCGATGAAATAGTGAAGAAAGAATCTTATTTGCGTCCGAAAAATGCACGCTTTTTCAAAGCACCATCTGATTGAGATTACTGCGAGGATTAAAAGTACGATTTGCTTGGATTTTCTCGTAGCATTCGCGTTCTACACTGCTAATTTCTTTCGGTGGCACGATCGCAATTTTGACCAACAAATCAGTCCGCTCGTTTTTCTTGGGTTTCGGCCATCCCTTGCCCCGCAACCGCAAAGACTGACCCGAACGAATCCCCGCTGGAAATTTCACAGTGATCATACCTTCAGGCGCCGGCACTTCAATTGAAGCTCCCAACACCGCTTCGTCGGGAGTTATCGGCACTTCGCAGACCAAATTCTCTCCCTCAAATTGGAAGAAAGCGTGAGGCAAAACTTCTAATTTTAGGTACAAATCTCCCTGTAGCTTCGTGTACGGGTCAACTTGACCTTTGCCTTTTATCCGAATTTTACTGCCGGTTTTAACTCCTGCTGGAATCGAAACTTCCCCCGTGGCGACTCGCTTAGAAGTTCCCCGAAATGCTTCCCCCAGAGTCAGGGAAATTGCGACCTCGGTGTCGAGAGAGCTTCCTGCGGTGCGGTTTTCGTACCCCGCGAAATCTTCAAATCCGCCAAAACCTGTGGGCCCGCCGCTGGTGCTGCGGTAGTTGCTGTAATTCCACTTGGCATTGCGTGCATTACCCGGACTACTACCTGCGCGACCTAGCAAGGCATTAATAAATTCGTCAAAACTGCCGTACTCGCTGAAGTCAACCCCGCCAAAGTCTACATTCGTACTGCCCCCGCCCGGCCATCCGCCTGGAGTTGTGGCAGCTTGCTTCCAGTATTGACCGTATTGGTCGTATTTTTTGCGTTTTTCAGGGTCTGAGAGCACTTCGTAAGCTTCGTTTACTTCTTTAAAACGAGCTTCGGCTTCTTTGTTGCCGGGGTTCATGTCCGGGTGATATTTGCGGGCTAGTTTGCGGAAAGTTTTTTTAATTTCGTCAGAACTGGCAGTTTTGTTGAGTCCCAAAATAGCGTAATAGTCTTTAAAATCTGTTGCAGCCATTAAGCAATCCCCTCTTTATTAGTTGTTATTTGTTAGTTGTTAGTTGTTAGAAAGAATAAATCCCAAATTAGCCGCAGGATGGCGCATTAGTATAATGCCAGGAGCAGAAGTGCCTGCGGCATCTCATTCAAATTATAGGTTATCAAAGGTTTGGACTCGATCGAGTTCGGTTGTTGCTTGGCGTTCGATCGCAATTTCCGCACTCCGCTGCTGTTTAAGATTTTATAGCATTCGGCTCTCTCGTGCACAAGGGAGCCGGAGCAGCAGCCTCTAGAAATGCTTTTGGCATTCGACACCAAAAAAAATGCTTTCATCAATTAAGAACGTCCTTACCCTATAGGCCGTTGCTATACCTGTGAGCTTGGAGACGGTGAAACTCCTGTGGCGAAAACTTTTGGGGAGTTATGAGGCTTAGGGCTTTCGGGAGGCAGCAGCCCGGTTGAGGTGAGGCGGGGAAAGCTGCTGCTGTGGCGGGCGCGAGACCAGGATGGTTAACTGGCGCCGACGATCTTTTTTAGTCTTTTTTTCCGTGGCGCGGTGCGAGCTAACTTCTCGATATGAGCTCGATCACCCAATCCAAATCTTAGCAGGTTTTCATCAGCAATTTCCGGCCAATCTGGTGTCTAAATTGTGACTATATAATACCCTAAATTGCGCCGTTTTTCCACAAATTTTCTAGATATTTTTTACAGGGTAAGCTCATCTAATTTGGTATAAATTGTACTTGACAAAAAGCCGCCAATAGGATCTATATCTGTGCACCGA